>CALBMZ010000001.1 GCA_937896225.1 uncultured Alcaligenaceae bacterium
TACAAACGACATGATGAGTATGTCGTTCAAACATCACTCTAATATTTAAATATTTAAACATTTAACAACATAAAGATAAGCTAGACTCAAGGTCAGGGATGTTAAAAGTTTAATCAGGCTTTTTATTATAAAAACATGGCCTATTATTATGGTCGCGTTATCATGTACTTAGTTATGTATATAGCGATTTAGACAGTGTATAGGCAATTTTTTATATTTGTATTGATTCCAAAAAACGCAGAGGCCCATGAAAATGGCAAGGAGCACGCAGCATGAATAAAGTGTTTGGCAGCGCAGAAGAAGCACTCGATGGATTGGTCGTAGATGGTCAAACCATCGCAGTAGGTGGTTTTGGTTTATGTGGAATTCCTGAAGCGCTCATCGCGGCTCTTCGCGATTCGGGTAAAAAGAATTTAACCTGCATCAGTAATAACGCTGGGGTTGATGGTTTCGGTTTAGGCCAACTACTTGAGACTCGCCAAATAAAAAAAATGATTGCTTCGTATGTAGGTGAAAACAAAGAGTTTGAGCGTCAATATTTATCAGGTGAGCTTGAGCTTGAATTTGCCCCACAAGGTACGTTGGCTGAGCGCTTGCGTGCTGGCGGCAGTGGCATACCTGCCTTCTATACCAAAACTGGTGTGGGCACGATTGTTGCCGAGGGCAAAGAGACCAAAATGTTTGACGGCGAGGTGTACGTCATGGAACGTGCATTACTTCCTGAAGTGTCACTGATTAAAGCAAAAGTGGCAGACCGAAGCGGTAATTTAATTTTTAACAAAACAGCCCGTAATTTTAATCCCAATGTAGCGATGGCTGGCAAAGTAACGGTGGTTGAGGTTGAATCAATTGTAGAGAATGGCGCGCTTGACCCAGAACAGGTTCATTTGCCTGGCATCTATGTTCACCGTATCGTGTTGAACACGAACCCTGAAAAACGTATCGAGCAGCGCACTGTGCGCTCGCCCGCTTAAGGAGACTGATTCATGCCTTGGAATCGTGACCAAATGGCTGCTCGTGCAGCACAAGAATTAAAAGATGGTTTTTATGTCAATTTAGGTATTGGTTTACCCACAATGGTGGCCAATCACGTACCTGAGGGTATGGAAGTTTGGTTGCAGTCAGAAAATGGTTTATTGGGTATTGGCCCTTTTCCGACTGAAAGCGAAATCGACGCAGACCTGATTAACGCAGGTAAGCAAACCGTTACAACCTTACCGGGTTCTGCCATTTTCTCATCAGCTGACTCGTTCGGCATGATTCGCGCTGGCAAAATAAACTTGGCTATTCTGGGTGCCATGCAGGTTTCTGAAAAAGGTGACCTGGCGAATTGGATGATTCCCGGCAAAATGGTCAAAGGCATGGGCGGCGCAATGGATCTCGTTGCGGGTGTTAAGCGAGTGGTGATTTTAATGGAACACATCGCTCGTAAAAAAGACGGCACAACAGACCTTAAGTTACTACCTGAGTGCACCTTGCCTGTCACGGGTCTGGGTGTGGTTAACCTGATCATCACTGACTTGGCTGTTATGGAAGTGGGTGACAACGGGCTTCGTTTGCTTGAGTTGGCCCCAGAGGTAACCGTTGATGAAGTGATCGCTAAAACGAGCGCAAAACTTGATGTCTCAGCATTCAAAGCTTAAATTACTGCGGCAAGCGATGCTCAGGGCAGGGGTTCAGGCTTGCTTGATTCCCTCTGCTGATCCGCACTTATCTGAGTATTTACCAAGTCATTGGCAAATCAGACTTTGGTTAACTGGCTTCACCGGGTCGGTAGGTACAGTCGTGGTGACCGAAACCTTTGCTGGGGTGTGGGTTGACAGCCGATATTGGGTTCAAGCTGAGCGCGATTTAGCTGGCTCAGATTTTGAGCTCATGAAAATTGGTGCGGTGGGCGACTCCGCACATACGCATTGGCTTGCTGTGGCGTTGCAAGCTAACGATACTTTAGCCGTTGACGGTCGTGCATTGTCTTGGTCAGGGGGGCAGGCTCTAGAGGGTTTGCTCAAACCACGTGGGGTCAAAATTGAAACAAAGCTTGACCTCATTTCAGAAATTTGGTCAGAACGGCCCGCTTTACCCACTGCACCCGTCTATGCTTTTGACCTGGCCTATGCGGGCACGTCTCGTTCACAAAAGCTTAGCGCTGTAAGGCGAGAAATGTTTCAGTACAAAACTGATTGGCATGTTATTTCAACGCTTGATGATGTGGCATGGTTGCTTAACTTAAGGGGGCAAGATGTTGACTTCAACCCCGTTTTCATGGCTCATGTTTTGATCAGTGACCAAACCGCCAAGTTGTTTATTGACATCAACAAAGTATCGACTACTTTGCAGGCAGAACTTTTGCAGGATGGCTTTGAGGTGGTGCCTTACGAGTTAGCGCAACAAGCTTTAACGCAAGTTTCGTCTGACGATTCAATTTTATTTGACCCCATGCGCATGACGGTGGCACTTATCGATGCTTGCCAAGCGCAAAAAGTGATGGCGGTCAACCCCAGTACCTTAATCAAATCACGAAAAACTGCGCATGAACTCGAACACGTGCGCCAAGCCATGCGGCACGATGGTTTAGCGCTATGCGAGTTTTTGACTTGGCTTGAACAAGCTATTGATAATCGAGCTCAAGAGCCCTTAACGGAGTTCATGCTCGATGAAAAACTGTTGCATTATCGTTCCCAGCAGCCTGGTTTTGTATCACGTAGTTTTGCAACCATTGCCGCATTTAATGCCAATGGTGCCATGCCACACTATCGCGCCACGCAAGGGTCGCACGCTCGCATTGAGGGCAATGGTCTATTGCTACTTGATTCGGGGGCGCAATATTTAGGTGGTACCACTGACATTACTAGAATGATTCCTGTCGGTGAACTGAGTGATTTACAAAGAGCTGATTGCACGGCTGTTTTACGGGGCATGATTGCCTTGTCGCAACTGACCTTTCCCGAAGGGGTGGCTTCCCCCTTAATTGATGCCGTGGCGCGCGCGCCGCTTTGGGCGAGTTTGACTGAGTATGGTCATGGTACGGGGCATGGCGTGGGCTATTTTCTAAATGTTCACGAAGGCCCACAAGTCATCTCATATCGGGCAGGTGTCACACCGCAAACCGCCCTACAGTTGGGTATGATCACCTCAAATGAGCCGGGCCTATATCGGCCCAATAAATGGGGTGTGCGCATAGAAAACTTAATTTGCTGCAAAGCGGCTGGCGAGTCTGAATTTGGGCGGTTTTTATCGTTTGAGACGTTAACCGTCTGCCCAATTGACACGCGATGCCTCGATTTAACTGCGTTGCGCCCACATGAGTTGCTCTGGCTCAATCAGTATCACGAATGGGTGCGAACAAAATTGGCTGCAGATCTTACTGGGCTTTCTTTAGACTGGCTTTTAAAGAAAACCGAGCCAGTGTCTGTATAATTCAAATTTCCTGCAAGCGCCCTGTTAAGGGGTGCCATTGATATGACCAAATACGTATTTGTAACAGGCGGTGTGGTGTCCTCACTTGGTAAGGGCATCGCAGCTGCGTCTTTAGCTGCCATTTTAGAATCGCGTGGCTTACGGGTAACGCTTCTCAAACTTGACCCCTACATTAACGTTGACCCTGGCACCATGAGCCCGTTTCAGCATGGTGAGGTCTTTGTGACAGAAGACGGGGCCGAAACTGACCTTGATCTTGGGCATTATGAGCGATTCATTTCCTCAAAAATGCGTAAAGCCAATAATTTCACAACTGGCCAAATTTACGAGTCTGTTTTACGTAAAGAGCGACGGGGTGATTACTTGGGCAAAACGGTTCAAGTTATTCCCCACATTACTAACGAAATTCAAGATTTTATTGTTCGGGGTGCGACTCAGGCTTGGCAAGGTGAAACAGATGTAGCCATTGTTGAAATCGGTGGCACGGTTGGTGACATTGAGTCGTTGCCGTTTCTTGAAGCTGTTAGACAAATGAGCGTTCGCTTAGGTCGCCATCAAACCGCGTTTGTACATTTGACTTTGGTGCCTTATATCGCTACTGCCGGCGAGTTAAAAACCAAACCGACACAGCACTCGGTTCAGAAATTGCGTGAAATTGGTATCATTCCGCATGCTTTACTGTGTCGTGCAGACCGGCCCATTCCTGACGATGATCGGGCCAAAATTTCAATGTTCTCCAATGTTCCGCTTGATGCAGTCATATCAGTGTGGGACGCTCAATCGATTTATCAAATCCCCACTATGCTGCATAACCAAGGGCTTGATAATTTAATTTGCGAAGTACTGGGTCTAAACGTGCCCGCTGCTGACTTATCGATGTGGGATAACCTCGTTCACGCTTTGAATCACCCTGAGCACACGGTTGAAATTGCCATGGTGGGCAAATACGTTGATCTGACCGAGTCTTATAAATCTTTGGCTGAATCTCTCATTCATGCTGGAATACATACCCGGTCAAAAGTTCAAGTCACTTACATTGACTCAGAAGACTTAGAAGCTCAGGGCACAGATGTTTTAACTAAGTTTGACGCCATACTGGTGCCAGGTGGTTTTGGTAAGCGCGGTACAGAAGGCAAAATTGCGGCTATTCGTTATGCTCGTGAAAACAACGTACCTTATCTTGGTATCTGTTTAGGTATGCAATTGGGCGTGATTGAATTTGCACGCAATGTGGCTGGCTTGGGGGCTGCCAACAGTACCGAGTTTGACCCCAGCACACCTAACCCAGTGGTCGCTTTAATTACCGAGTGGCAAGACCGTGAAGGGCGCACAGAAGTTCGCTCAAGCGATTCTGATTTGGGTGGCACCATGCGAAAAGGGTCGCAACGTTGCCCGGTCAAGCCCAATACACTTGCTAGTCAAATTTATGGTACCGAGGTCAACGAACGGCACCGTCACCGTTATGAAGTCAACAACGTTTATGTACCGCGACTTGAGGCCGCTGGTTTGGTGATCAGTGCGCGTACACCAACCGAAAATTTACCTGAAATTATGGAATTGCCTGCCCATCCTTGGTTTGTGGGTGTTCAGTTTCACCCAGAGTTCACGTCTACCCCGCGTGATGGTCACCCTCTTTTTACCAGTTTTATCACAGCAGCGTTGTCTTTTAAACACAAAGAAAAAGGGCTTACAGCATGAAGCTCACTGGCTTTGATGTGGGTTTAGATCAGCCTTTTTTCTTGATAGCAGGGCCTTGTGTGATTGAATCAAGAGATATGGCTTTTGATACGGCTGCAACCCTGAAAGAAATGACATCTGCGCTTGGCATTCCATTTATTTACAAAAGCTCGTTTGATAAGGCAAATCGCAGTTCAGGCAAGTCTTACCGCGGCCCAGGTATGGAGCAAGGGTTGCAAATTCTGGCCGATATCAAGTCTGAATTGGGGGTGCCAGTTTTAACAGATGTGCATGATATTGAACAGATTAAAGCGGCAGCACAAGTGGTTGATGTGTTGCAAACGCCAGCTTTTTTATGCCGACAAACCGACTTCATTGAAGCGTGTGCCGTCAGTGGGGTGCCCGTCAACATCAAAAAAGGGCAGTTCTTAGCCCCGCACGATATGCAGCAAGTCGTGCTGAAAGCGCAATTTGCGGCTCAAGCTGCAGGTTTGAAGCCTCAAATTATGGTTTGCGAGCGTGGTGCATCATTTGGTTACAACAATTTGGTGTCAGACATGCGTAGCCTAGCCATCATGCGTGAAACCGGTTGCCCTGTCGTGTTTGATGCCACCCATTCGGTTCAGTTGCCAGGCGGTCAAGGTACAACATCGGGCGGACAAAGAGAGTTTGTGCCGGTGCTAGCTCGTGCGGCCATAGCGGCGGGTGTGGCTGGGGTTTTTATGGAAACCCACCCTAACCCCGCCCAAGCTTTGTCTGACGGCCCCAATGCGGTGCCACTAAAGTATATGAAACAATTATTAACGGTTCTGAAGCAACTCGACCATGTGACTAAAGCTTCGGGTTTTTTAGAAAACCAAATGAACGATCACGTTTTTGAATAGAAGAAAGGAAATTAAATGAGCGCAATTGTAGACATCGTCGGCCGTGAAATTCTTGATTCACGCGGGAACCCCACGGTAGAGTGTGATGTGTTGTTGGAATCTGGAGCAATGGGGCGTGCAGCCGTACCCTCAGGTGCCTCAACCGGCTCGCGAGAAGCGATAGAGTTGCGCGATGGTGATGCTAACCGCTATTTGGGTAAGGGCGTTTTGAAAGCGGTGGAAAACGTGAATACCGAAATTTCTGAAGCCTTAATGGGTCTCGATGCGCAAGAGCAAACCTTTATTGATCACATACTCATTGAATTAGACGGTACAGAAAGCAAATCGCGCCTCGGTGCTAACGCCATGTTGGCCGTCAGTATGGCCGTTGCGCGCGCCGCGGCAGACGAATCGGGTTTATCGTTGTTCCGTTATTTTGGTGGCAGTGGCCCCATGAGTATGCCTGTACCCATGATGAATGTTATCAATGGCGGTGCGCATGCCAACAATTCACTAGATATTCAAGAGTTCATGATTGTGCCAATCGGTGCTAAAAGTTTTCGTCAAGCCCTACAAATGGGTGCAGAAACGTTTCATGCTCTCAAGACAATTATCGACAGTCAAGGTATGCCTACTTCAGTTGGTGACGAAGGTGGTTTTGCCCCTAACGTTGAAAGTCATGAAGCCGCCATTGAGTTAATTTTACGTGCCATTGAAAGTGCGGGCTATGAAGCCGGAACAGATATGGCTTTGGCCCTTGATTGCGCCGCTTCAGAGTTTTACCGCGATGGCAAGTATCACTTGGCAGGTGAGGGTAATATTTCATTGACCAGCACTGAATTCAGTAACTTACTAGCAACGTGGTGCGACAAGTACCCTATCATTTCAATCGAAGATGGTATGGCGGAAAATGACTGGGAAGGTTGGAAAATCTTAACTGACTTACTGGGTAAGAAAGTGCAGTTAGTCGGTGACGACTTATTCGTGACCAACACAAAAATTCTCAAGCAAGGTATTGACCTAGGTGTGGCCAATTCAATTTTAATTAAAATTAATCAAATCGGTACCTTGACTGAAACCTTTGCTGCGATTGAAATGGCAAAACGTCATGGCTATACCTCTGTTGTTTCACATCGTTCGGGTGAAACAGAAGATTCAACCATTGCCGACATTGCAGTAGCAACCAACGCTATGCAAATTAAAACAGGTTCGTTGTCTCGTTCAGATCGTATGGCTAAATACAATCAGTTATTGCGCATTGAGGAAGAGTTGGCAGAAGTCGCAACTTACCCAGGTCGTGATGCTTTTTATAATTTGCGCTAGCTGAACACCGTTCACGGTTATGCGAATTTTGTTTCTTGCATTGGTTTTACTGATTGCATTGATTCAGTATCCGCTTTGGCTGGGCCACGGCGGGTGGTTTGCTGTTTGGGAACTTGAATCAAAGGTCGCCGATCATCGCGAGGCAAATGAAGGGCTAAAAGCCCGTAATCAAGCCATGTCTGCCGAAGTGCAAGACCTGCGAGTCGGTACCGAGGCGGCCGAAGAACGCGCGAGAAGTGAGTTGGGTCTGGCGCACAAAGACGAAATGTTTGTTCAGATTGTGCCAGAAGGGCAGGCCATTCCAAAAAACAGGCCGCCTAAGTCTAAAAAACCTTAATATGCCGAAACTTTATCTGCAATGAATCAACTGTCGCCTTAAGCTGACGCGCGCTCATGCAACCTAATAAAATTCTAAATAGTTAAAGTTGTTTACAGGGCTCTTATTCAGGGGCGCAGCATATACCGGCCGCGCATGCCTGACTTTCGGCCATTGAAGCGATTGACCGTTTGGGTAAAAAAGCTGGAATTGGGTGCTGAGTTCGATTAGATGACGCTTCAGTGTCACGAGACAGATGAGTCGCATTTGAAAAATCTAATAAATATTTGCTATTTGCGCTGCGAATTGCCGCTGTGGGCACAAAGGGTGCGGCTGGTTTAAATCGATGGCTTTGCATGATGGCACTTTGTGTCACGCGAATGGGTAATCGGTTGTGCCCTTGTAACCGTTGCATCACTTCACCCAACCAAGACAAGTAAGGTTTATGCCAGGCCGTGACAGTTAAACTTAACGTGTTTGCCCCGAGTATGGTTTCACCAGATGTTGGGCCACGACCACCTCGCCACCCAACTGAAAGGTATTGTTCATGTTGTGAATTTAAAAAGTCATGACGAATGGTGGGTTGCCCGTATCGTTTGGTTAAGATGGGGTCTGAAAAATCAGCAAAAATATTGCTTATATCAGTCGTAAATTGAACATCATGCGCTTGAATAATTAATTCAGGGCGTTCTAATCGTAAAAAATGCCACGCAACAGAGTTGGCCCCATGTTGCATCGTTGCCAAGTCGACTGCTTGACTCGTGGCTAAAGCCAAGCGTTGACGTGCGGTATGCCAATAAGTGACTTCAAGTATTAAACTGCCCAGCATGATGATCGGTAACATGGCCACGCAAAACTCAATCATGGCTGATCCACATTGAGCGCTGAATAAAAAACTGAATGACTTGCTTGGGTGCTTACATGAATGCATGACTGCAATGACAGCAAGCATAGCAATCATCGCAATTACGACCATCATAGCTAATGTCACGGCAACCTTCCCTGTTACATTTACAATTAACATTAATGATTTAAGTTACTTGGCATGTGTTGAGTAAATTAGCGTTTTTTGCTGAAATGACTCACTTCACATATTTGTTTCACTCAGATTGCCTTGCTTGCAAAGTAATTTAAAGCTCGGCTAGACAAAGTTATCTATGCTCTACTGAATAGAAAGGCATCATGGCGTGGCACCATCTCTTTTCGGTAGGTCTGTTTGAAATGGGTTAGCTGGGTTGGCCTTAAGCGTTTTTGGCGAGCCCAGTAATGGGGTGGTTATTGGGTGAAGGTTTAATTGTTGCCAGTGTGGCGGTGCTTAAACTGTCGAATTAATGTTTATTAGAAAGACAAAAAAATGAATATCATCGCTGTGTATGGTGCGAGTGGTTTTGGTAGAGAAGTGATGCCACTGGTGCGATCGCAATGGGTCAATCAGACCGAGCCCCACAGACTCGTGTTCGTTGATGATGATCCACCTAATCAAGTGTTAAACGGTCATGACGTGATGACCTATTCTGATTTTCTAAAATTTCCCACCCAGTCTAGGCAAATAACGATTGCTATTGCAAACAGCAAGGTTCGCGAATCGCTCGTTGATCATTGTGTTCAAGATGGCATATCTTTTTTCGAAGTGCGTGCAGCCAATATCGTGCAAATGGATAATGTTCAAATCGCTGAAGGGGCCATCCTTAGCCCCTTTGTGACGCTTACGAGCAACATTAAAATCGGCAAACACTTTCATGCTAATTTGTATGGTTATATTGCGCATGACTGCACGATTGGCGATTATGTAACGTTTGCCCCGGGCGTCAAATGTAATGGCAATGTTGTCATTGAAGACCATGCCTATATAGGCACAGGTGCAATCATCAAGCAAGGTGAGCCTGGCCGCCCGTTGGTTATTGGGCGCGGTGCGGTAGTGGGTATGGGCGCCGTGGTCACGAAAAGTGTTGCGGCAGGTGAAACGGTAGTCGGTAACCCAGCACGACCTTTTGTTAAAAGTACGTGATCTGTTGTTTGAGACGTTTAAATAAGGAATAAACTGACAGACCACTTGCGACATCATGCACAATTTTACTAGTGTAGGGTCGTGCCTGAGTCAATACCTGTTGGGGTAAACAGCATCGCAACATCAGCGGGTTCAAATTCGTAGGGTGTGTCGCAAAACTCGCAAGAGACCGTGACCCGACCTTGCTCAGCACAAATCGACTCTACCTCGACTTGCCCTAACATTTGCAACATACCAATCACGCGGCCCCGTGAACAACCGCAACGCCAAGTGACTTGGGTATCTTCTAAATTTAAAACAGGGGTCTGCCAAAAAAGGCGATGTAGGCGTGTATCTTGGTCGAGCGTCAGTAAATCGTCTTGCGACAAAGTTTCGCAAAGATGGGTGGCTAAAGCCCAATGGTCTGACTCAATATATTCTGCAGACGCTTTATCGACGACCCCCCCATATTCAGGCATTTTTTGCAACATTAAACCTACACATTGTTGGTCGTTGCTGGCGAGCCACAAACGCGTTTCAAGTTGCTCAGACTGCAACATATAAAACTCAAGTACTTGAGCGATGGTTGAGCCCTCAAGTGCAATGACACCTTGGTAAGATTGTCGGTCAGGGTTGTCTTCTGGGGGTTTAAGCACCACAACAAATCGACCCAAACCGTCAGGGTTAATCAGGTCTTTAAACGTTTGGTGGTCATCATCAATCGCTTGATCACTCATTTTCACGGTCGTACGAAAACTCATGTCTGCGCGACACTCAACAACTAACAATCGAATGGGCCCCGTACCCTGTATTTGTAAAAGGAGTGAGCCATCAAACTTAAGGCTTGAAGCTAGTAATGTTGCGGCGGCTAATAACTCGCCCAACACTTTCTGCACGGCGGTATGGTAATTGTGGCTCGCTACAGATTGTTGCCAGACCGATTCAAGGTGCACGCTACAGACGCGAATGCTTCGGTCTTCAGATAAGAATTTTTTTAATGTGTCAGTCATAAATAAGAAATTAAATACGTTTCAACGAGCGTCGGTAAACGGCAGCACGTTCTTGATAATGCAAGTTGCCCACTTTAATCTCTGCTACCTCTTCATCAGTCAAGGTGCGTAAAATTTTACCCACTCCAATGATTAAGCTACGGGGGGGGATAACCTTGCCCTCAGGCACGATCGCACCCGCCCCGATGAGACAGTCTTGCCCGATTTGTGCGTGATTTAAGATGATGGCTTGCATGCCAATCAACACACCCGTTTCAATGGTGCAACCATGCAACATTGCCTGATGCCCTACGGTTACGTTAGGTGCAATGGTCATGGGTGCATCTGCATCAACATGTAAAACGCTACCTTCTTGAATATTGGTGCCCGCACCAATCACAATGGGGGCATTGTCGCCTCGAATGCTGACATTAGGCCAAATGCTGGCGCGCGCACCAATGGTTACATCGCCGATAATGATGGCGTTTTCAAATATCCAGGCGCTGTCGTCAACCTTGGGGAATTGATGATCAAGTTGGTAGAGTGGCATCTTTTTTAGGCACATTAATTAAAGCAGTACGGGCCCACCGATCGTGCAGAAACTGGCCATCAGACACAAACCAGGTGGGAATGAAAATCAGAAAAGGGGTTGCAACAATGAGCATGTCAAAAGATGCCCAGCCCGTGCTGACGGATAAGACCTGAATGAAAGCCGCACCTAAAAGGGGTAGGGGCCAACAGAATATGTAACGTAGAATCAGTTGCCAAGCTCTAGGGCGACCCCCGTCAGCGCGCACTAACTTAATGTGCCAAGCCTTCATAGGCAGTGTTTGGCCACTACGATACCAACAGATTAAAAAATAAAAGCCCATGGCGCAAAATAAACTGACCTGTCTAGCCCCACGAAACATCAAGGCATGACGACTCTCAGTGAGCGTGTCAAATATATACCCCGCCGTGAACACCACAGCAAAAAGTAAGACACCTTCGTACATCATCGATGCAAATCTTTTTGCGCGCGTCGGTGCAGGCGGGAACGTCAATGACTTAGGAGCAGAAGGAGCGGAAGAGGAGGAAGCCATCTATGTATTATCTCGCATCGCGAGTCGCTGTGTCACGATAACCCGCTGCCACTAAATCAATTGCAAATAAACGGCAATCGAGTGCACCATTAAAAATTGGTGTTTTAAGTCGTGGTTTTAATCTCAAGTGTTTAGGTAAGTCACGGTCAGATGAAATGACATGTAATTGCCAACCTGCGAACTCGTGTTTAAGTTGTTGTGCCCACTCTTTCCATAAAGATAAATCGTAAGTGTCTAAACGATCACCATAGGGTGGGTTGGTGACAATAAAACCAGGTTCGCTAGGTGGTGGTGTTGACACCGCATCACCGACTGCAAAATCAAGGCATGTTGGGTCTAAGCCCGAACGGTCTGCGTTACTTAGTGCAGCGTCAATGGCTTGTGGGTCAAGATCAATACCTACAATAGGGGCTTCAAGAGCCGGTTTGATATGAAGCCTTGATTTGTCAAGCATATCTTGCCAGCGGCGACTGTCATGGTTACGAAGCCTTTCAAAGGCGAAGGGTCGGTTAATGCCCGGTGGAATGTTGAGAGAAATCATGGCGGCTTCAATCAAAATGGTGCCACTGCCACAAAACGGGTCGAATAAAGGGATGTGAGGTTGCCACCCTGATAGGGCAAGCAGACCAGCAGCCAAGTTTTCTCTAAGGGGGGCTTCGCCTTTGTCGAAACGCCAACCTCTTTTAAACAGAGATTCACCAGAGGTATCTAAGTAAAGTGTTGCCGTGGTTTCGTCTAAAAATACATGTACCCGTGCATCAGGTCTAACGGTATCGATTGAAGGGCGTTCGCCTTCTAAGTCTAGCAAGCGGTCGCATATGGCGTCTTTAGCCACAAGGTTACAAAACTGTAAACTTTTCATGGGGCTACGAATGGCTGAGGTATCTACTCGTAATGAGCGTTCCGCACCGAACCAACGTTCCCACTCAACGCTATGTGTCAAAGCGTAAATATCGTCTTCTGTGTAAACCGTGCCGTGACCCACGCGTGCCAAAATGCGCGTTGCAATTCGGCTCATGAGGTTGGCATGCATGACACCAGACCAATCTGCAACAAAATGACAACCTGCACGGCCCCTTTGAACGTTTTCAAAGCCTAGGTCGACAAGCTCTTGCTCAAGCACGAACTCTAAGCCGCTGGGGCAGGGCGCAAAGACCGGAAAAGTTTGTGAAACTGTTTCGCTATGTTTAGGCGAGTTTCTGGCAACGCGCTGGTGCGATGGGCCCTGTTCAGATCGGTCAGAATGACGATGATTCTCATCCGTTCTTGATGGACGGGCATCGCGAGCGGGTGACGGTCGCGAACTGTCTCGACTGAATGGCTTGCTAGGCTTTGAAGACCGACGTGTGTCAGTGTCATCGTTACGGTCGGTTCTTTCAGGGGGTGGGGCTGTTTTGTTACGCTCAACGTTTGAACGAGCCACAGCGTGCGCGCGCGAGCCTGTTCTAACCGAGCCTGTGCCTGCTCTTGCACCTCTTGAGTCAGACGAGTCTGACGGTCTGCTGGCGCCGTTTGAAGAAGACGTAGCCTTCTTTTTTAGCGTCAGTGTTTTGACTGGATTAGGTTTGGTATCGTCTGACATGCATCGCTTTAGAGGGTTAGAGAAGTTGTTATTTGGGTCGTTATGGAGGCGATCAAATCAAAATAAAAGGCTTAATAATCACCAGCGCAGTGATGGCAATTAAAAGTAATACAGGTACTTCATTGAACCAACGAAAATAAATATGTGAACGCTTATTTTGTTTGGCTTCAAAGCGTTTAAGGTAAATAAAACAGGCATGGTGGTAGCCTAAAATCACAACGACCAGTAGTAGTTTCAGGTGCATCCAGCCTTGTGTTGCGCCGTAACCAATGCCATAGTACAAATATAACCAAAGCCCTAAAGCCACAGCAGGCACCGCTAAAATTGTCATAAAACGAAATAGCCGTCGAGACATACCCACCAAAGCGTCATAAACGTTGGGGTCATTCGTTTGTGCTAGGTTGACATAGATGCGTGGTAAATAAAACAAACCTGCAAACCAAGAAGCAATAAAAACAATGTGAAAGGTTTTAACCCAAAGCATATTTAGTATCCGAAATAATATTTGTTCATTAACACATTGAGCATACGCCTTGGACTAACCCCGTATTTGCCCATGGCCACGCAACACCCACTTATAAGTTGTCAGCCCTTCAAGACCGACAGGGCCTCGCGCATGCAGGCGGTTGGTTGAAATGCCAATTTCAGCGCCAAGCCCATACTCAAAGCCATCAGCAAAACAAGTTGGTAGATTAACGTAAACCGAACTTGAATCGACTTCGCGTTGAAAGCGTTCGGCTGTATCAATGTCTTGCGTCACAATTGAATCGGTATGACCAGAACCCCATAGCGTAATATGTGCGATGGCTTCATCGAGTTTGGAAACAACTTTAATCGCTAAGGTGGGCCCTAAATACTCAGTCGCCCAATCGTCTTCACTAGCTGGGTTTGCCGTGATGATAATTTTGGTGGTTTCAGGGCAGCCTCTTAATTCAACACCATGCGCCTGTAGTCGTTGAGCAATGACGGGTAAGAACTGGGTCGCAATATCTTTATGCACGAGTAAAGTTTCCATGGCGCCACAAACACCATAACGATAAGTTTTTGCGTTAAATACAATGTTTTCAGCCATCACTAAATCAGCGCCTTGATCAACATAAACATGGCAATTGCCGTCGAGATGTTTAATCATAGGTACCGTAGCCTCTTTGGCGAGGCGGCTAATCAAGCTTTTGCCTCCACGCGGCACAATCACATCAATATAGTCAGTTAAGGTGACTAAGTGGCCTACTGCTGCACGGTCTGTTGTTTGAACCACCTGAACGGCTTGTTGCGAAAGCCCGGCCGATGCCAAGCCTGCCGAGACAATTTGACCTAAACGAACATTGCTATGAAATGCTTCGCTGCCGCCCCTCAAAATGCAGGCGTTGCCTGATTTGAGGCACAACGCAGCGGCATCGATTGTGACATTGGGGCGTGATTCATAAATAATGCCAATTACACCTAAGGGCACACGCATTTGTGAAACATGCATGCCATTGGGCCTAACACTTGTAGGCCCTAAACTGCCTATAGGGTCAGGCATAAGTGCGATTTGACGTAAGCCTTGCGCCATTTGATCAATTGTTTTATCGGTAATTGACAGGCGATCGATTAGGGGCGCTTCAAGATTTTGCGCAGTAGCAAGTGCCACATCTTTTGCATTGACTTGTTTGATTTCATCACGTGCAGCCAAAATACCCTCAGCCATTGACCGAAGTGCAAGGGCTTTTTGTTCGCCCGTGGCTTTCAACATGGCTCGTGCAGCCTGTTTGGCTTGCTCACCTAACTGTTTGATATGTGCTTCGACGTTTAGTGTTGTCATATTTTTTACCTAGCAAAGTAAGCCCTATTTTACCCCGCTCGACTGACACCTACTCGCATCATGAGTCTGGCCATTTCGTCCCACGCATTATCAAGCTTGCCTGGCACTGAAATACCTTTGATTAGCCTATCAACTTCGTGTGCATGTGCCACAGCAAGAGGCCATAATTTTGCAGGCACTCGGTCAAGCGCTTGTTTGACGAGGGTTTCACGTTGACCAAAGATACGCATAGACTTCATAGCACTTAAGCGATCTTGACCGCTTTGCTGGGCTTGCGCGATGCGCGCCAGCGTTCGAATTTCTTCACCCACTGCCCACAATACCAGAGGTAAAGCTTCACCCTCAGACCTTAAACCCTCAAGTATTTTTATCATACGATTGGTTTGACCTGATAGCATGGCGTCTCTTAAGCCAAACACGTTATAACGTGCCACATCAAGTACCGCGTCTTGTACGTGAGCTAACGTGAGCTCGCCCTCGGGGTATAGAAGTCCAAGCTTTAGAATTTCTTGGTGCGCGGCTAATAAATTGCCTTCAACTTTATCAGCTAACCATTGCAGACTTTCAGGTTGAGCGGTTTGATTTTGTTGTGATAAGCGTTCACCGACCCAGCTCGGCAAATGACTCCGGTTGATGTCGGCCAACTCAATGACTGTTGCAGCAT
Source organism: uncultured Alcaligenaceae bacterium (assembly GCA_937896225.1). Taxonomy (GTDB): domain Bacteria; phylum Pseudomonadota; class Gammaproteobacteria; order Burkholderiales; family Burkholderiaceae_B; genus Algicoccus. Next base: position 15,705 of record CALBMZ010000001.1, read on the forward strand.
TGAAAATAGCTTTAGCCCATTTGCTTTCTTTTGTTGCCGTTTCAAGCTTGGGTAATTGTAAAAAAGTGAGTATGTCTTCGGCTGGTTTTCCTGCACAGCGGTTAGCTAAAGCGGATAAGGCATCACCGCCTGTTTTGCCTGGTTTGCCTGTTGGCAGGGCAATATCAATCAATTGTTTGTCGCCAAACAGTGAGCCAGAGCCTGATGCGGTAGAAAGTTGAGACCAGTCGCTGCGTGAGTCAAGTACGAGTCGCGTGCGTTCGGTAAAGCCAGCGTCTCGAGCCGATGCTCTGAGCTGATCATGCGCTTCAATAACTAAAAGTATCTCATTGCCCGTTATCACGCAAAGCGCTGGAAATTTAGCCCCAGGTTGAATCAGTTTATTAAAGTGGTTAGCGTGATGACTCGCCATGCTGGTTATCTGAACGAGGGAATGGGTGTTGGGGTTGCCGGAATGACTCGCTTGATTACTGGCTCATCATTGTCTTCAGTTTTGGGGGCGGTTAACAACGCATCGTAACGCTGCCTGACGTCGGGTGCAGCAATGCGTCGAATGATACGCGCGACTAAACTTTTTTGCATATCGCGAAATAGAGTGGCTTGTTCACTTTCTTTTGCTTGAATGACGCGGTCATCAAAAGGTAGTTCGCGAATAGACGTTAGAACGGTATCAGGCAAGATAATTTCGTTTTTTGAGTTAACAATTCTGAAAACAAACTTTAAGGTCAACTCATATTCTTCGACGCGGCCTTGTGCGTTGAGTGACACCACTCGAGCGTTACGCGACTCACTGATTTGTTGTAATTGGGCTTGATAAGGAACTGGTGTTGATTCAGTTTGTGTAGGTTGTCTAGTTTGGTTACTTTGTATAGTTGGCTTGTTTTCAACCGTTAACGTACTGGTCATTGAGCCCACGTTATTCAACGAAGCATTTGGGTTGCGAATAAATTCAGAGGCACTGTCGCTGGGTTCAATAATAGTGGTGTTAGGTGAAGCGGCCTTAATGGCACGGCGGACATCTGCACCGAACTGAGTATTTTCAGGAATAGTGATCGATAATGTTTCAAATGGCAAAGGGGTTGTGCCTTGCAACTGGAAACCACAACCCGATAACCCGATTAACAATGCCGGCAAAGATAAGTGTGCAAGTAAACGTCGTAATTCAAACATGACAATGCCTTGTGTAGAGTTAGCCCACCACGTTAACCAGTTTACCTGGCACCACAATGATACGTTTTGGGGGTTGACCCGCTAAAAATTTTATGACGCTATCGTGCTGCTGAGCCATGTCAGAAATTTCTGCTTTGCTTGCTGTCGAAGAAACTTTGATTGAGCCTCTTAACTTACCATTGATTTGAATCATGTATTCGGTTTCGTCTCTCTCAAGAGCGCTTGTGTCGACGACTGGCCAAGCGGTATCGAGTAAGTCGCCTGATTCGTCAGCAAACCCCAAATCGTTCCAGAGCGTCCAGGTTAAGTGCGGCACAACGGGGTAAAGAACGCGCAATAAAATACTAAGACTTTCGGTGATGACGGCACAGCGAAGGGGGTCGTGCTCGAGTTTGGCTGATTCAATAGTGTTGAGCATTTTCATGCAAGCTGACACCACGGTGTTGTATTGCATGCGTTCATAATCATAATCAGCTTGTTTAAGCAGCGTGTGCATATCAAAACGAAGTTGTTTGACTTGATCGCTGGCGAGCTTCCAATCAGGTGTTTGACCTGCCTTGAAGTGATGCTGAATCGTTTCGCGTTGGCTATAGGCTTGTGACCATACACGCTTAATAAAGCGCATTGAGCCGTCAATGCCTGAATCTGACCATTCAAGCGTTTGCTCAGGTGGGCTAGTAAACATGACAAAAAGCCGTGCAGTATCTGCCCCTTGTTGTTCGATCAAGGCTTGCGGGTCAACCCCATTGTTTTTTGACTTAGACATGGTGCCAATACCGCCATATTCAATAAGTCGGCCGTCTTGACGATGTTTAGCACCAACAATAGTACCCCTTTCATCGTGAATATTTTCAACATCTTCGGGCCAGTGGTATTCCATACCCCCTTTAGCATTACGTTCAAAATAAATGTGGTTAAGCACCATGCCTTGACACAGCAAACGCGTAAAAGGCTCGTCAAACTTTACCAGACCTAAATCACGCATCACTTTAGTCCAGAAGCGCGCGTAGAGTAAATGCAAAACGGCGTGTTCGATGCCACCAATGTACTGGTCCATCGGCATCCAGTAATCGTTACGACCGTCTACCATGGCAAGATCGTTGCCAGGTGAGGTGTAGCGCATAAAGTACCAAGACGAATCGACGAATGTATCCATTGTGTCGGTTTCGCGTTTGGCGGGTTTGCCACATGTGGGGCATGCACAATTTAAAAACGCGGTGTGTTTGGTGAGCGGGTTGCCTGACCCGTCGGGAATCAGATCGTCTGGCAAAATGACGGGTAGATCTTTTTCAGGAACAGGGACGGCACCACAATCAACGCAATGAATAATAGGAATGGGGGTGCCCCAATAACGTTGGCGTGATATGCCCCAGTCGCGTAAGCGCCATGTGGTTTGTCGTTTACCTATACCTTGTTGCTCAAGCGATTGGCCAATTTCAGTCATGGCCTCTTTTGAAGCCAAGCCGCTGAATGAGTCTGAATTGATTAAATGACCATTTTGCTTATCTGCATACCAATCGTGCCATTGCTTGGCATCAAATTTATGGTCAGCTACTTGAACAACTTGTTTGATGGCAATGTTGTATTTCAAGGCAAAGGCAAAGTCTCGTTCGTCGTGAGCTGGCACACCCATAACTGCACCATCGCCATATGACATCAACACGTAGTTACCTACCCAGACCTCAATGTCTTGCTGTGTGATCGGGTGTTTAACATATAAGCCAGTGCAAAGGCCTTCTTTTTCACGGGTTGCCAGTTCAGCTTCGGTTGTGCCGCCTGCTTTGCAATGCTCAATAAAGGCTTGTATTTGCGGGTTGTTTTGAGCTGCTATTTGAGCGAGCGGATGCTCGGGTGCAACAGCACAAAATGTGACACCCATTAACGTATCAATGCGAGTCGTAAATACAAACATTTGGCCGTCTTGAATAGGCCTGTCTTGGGCGTCTTTGATGTCGTGTTTAAAAGCAAACCTGACACCTTCACTTTTGCCCAACCAGTTCTCTTGCATGAGGCGAACACGCTCAGGCCAACCGGGTAGGCCATTTTGTGCATTTTCAAGTAACTCGGGCGCATAATCGGTTATCTTTAAGTAATAGCCAGGTATTTCTCTTTTTTCGACGGGCGCACCTGAGCGCCAGCCGCACCCATCAATGACTTGTTCATTCGCTAGTACTGTATTGTCGATAGGGTCCCAATTGACCATTTGTGTTTTTTGATAAGCAATGCCTTTTTCTAACATTTTTAGAAAAAACCACTGGTTCCACTTGTAATATTGCGGGTCACACGCGCACATTTCACGTGACCAGTCTATGCCTAAACCCATCGCGTTCATTTGCTTTTTCATGTAAGCGATGTTTTCGTACGTCCACCGAGCTGGTGGCACTTTTGATTTGATTGCCGCATTTTCAGCTGGCATGCCAAAGGCGTCCCACCCCATTGGCATGAGCACGTTGTAACCGCGCATACGCAGTTGTCGTGCCATCATGTCATTGATGGTGTAGTTGCGCACATGACCCATATGTAGCTTGCCGCTTGGGTAGGGCAGCATGGAGCAAGCGTAAAACTTTGGTTTTGAGTTGCCTTGAGCATCAACAGCGTTTTCGGTAACCCGATAAACATCATGTTTGACCCAATGAGTCTGGGCATTGGCTTCAACAGTGGTAGGTGAGTATTTTTCTTGCATGATTTAGTTTTGTTTTACGCGTTAGGCTAGGTTATGAATGCGTTGATTTAGCTTAGTATTATAGGTGGGGCTTAAATAATTGGGGCTTAAACGAATAAACCCCGCATAGGCGGGGTTTATTAAGTACTTTGCTGCGGTTAAACCTCAAAGTGCCAAATACTTTTAAGCTTATTTTATGCAGTGGCTGTGATGAAAACGAAGATCAAAATGAATTCAGCATAAAAATAAAGCATTATTTAGTTTGGGTTGCGGCACGTAAATATTAAAAAAAACCACAAGCCGCAGTTGTAATGTATTAGTTGCTTGTGTTGCTTGTGGTGTTTAAACACTAACACTACTTTAAGTGTATGAGCCGCTGTACTGCTGCCGCTGCACTGCCACCGATTTACCGCCCCAAACTATTACTTAAGTTTTGTTTCTTTATAGTCGACGTGTTTACGTGCAACAGGGTCGTACTTTTTGATCAACATCTTGTCAGGTGTTGAGCGCTTGTTTTTAGTGGTTGTGTAAAAATGGCCTGTGCCAGCTGTTGACTCAAGCTTGATTTTTTCGCGTGTACCTTTTGCCATGATGGGCCCCTTTTAAGCAGCGTGACTGTTAGCGCGCATTTCTGCGAGCACAACGTCAATACCATTTTTGTCAATGGTACGAATAGCGTTAGCTGAAACGCGCAAGCGAACCCAACGGTTTTCGCTTTCAACCCAAAACCGACGAGACTGTAGATTTGGCAAGAAACGACGCTTGGTTTTATTGTTTGCGTGTGAAACATTGTTGCCCGACATGGGGCTTTTACCTGTTACTTGGCAGACTCGTGCCATAGCTGCACCTTCAAATTAATTAGATTTTTACAATTCAAGCCCTCTACTATACCGTAAAAACATGCATCCAATCAAGTGCAGCGAAAGGTTTCATTCGTCTTTTGGTACTTAGGGGCAAATCGTATTGTTAGATGGGTATATTTGGTGCCTAAAATTAGACTAAATCTATAAACTCGATCGCTTCTCAGAGAACATCATAAGATTATTTTCTATTCATTGAGTTATGCTTGTAGGGTAATCAAAACAAAACTAATTTACAAAGGAGTTCAAGATGCGCGAGGTATTTATTGTAGCAGCCGCTCGAACGGCAATTGGTGATTTTGGGGGCGGTTTAAAAGATGTGTCCCCATGCGATTTGGGAACAACTGTTGTGAAAGCTGTTCTTGAACGGAGCGGGGTTGATCCTACTCAGGTGGGGCACTTAGCTTTCGGTCACGTCGTACACACTGAGCCCCGTGATATGTATCTATCACGCGTTGTCGCGGTAAATGGTGGCTTACCTCATACCGTTTCTGCATTTAACGTGAATCGTTTATGCGGCTCTGGCTTACAAGCCATTATTTCAGCGTCACAATCTATCTTGCTTGGTGACACCGAAATGGCGATTGGTGGCGGTGCTGAGTGTATGAGTCGAGGGGGTTACTTGTCTGAGACTATGCGTTTTGGTGCTCGTATGGGTGATACCAAAGTGGTTGACATGATGGTCGGTGCTTTAACCGACCCATTTGGCCGTATGCACATGGGCGTCACAGCGGAAAACGTGGCTAAAAAATTCGATATTACCCGTGAAGACCAAGATAAGTTGGCCACTGAGTCGCACCGTCGTGCCGTTCAGGCTCAAGACGAAGGCCGCTTTAAAGACCAAATCGTGCCAGTTGTTATTAAAACGCGTAAAGGCGATGTGGTTTTTGATACCGACGAACACCCCCGTCGCGATATTTCGATGGAAAGTTTGGGCAAACTGCGTGCAGTATTCGCTAAAGAAAACGGTACAGTAACAGCCGGCAATGCTTCAGGCATTAACGATGGTGCCGCAGCGGTATTGCTCATGAGCGGTGAAGCGGTTAAAGCCAGCAATGCTAAACCCATGGCTCGCCTGGTTGCTTACGCCCATGCAGGTGTTGACCCTGAAATCATGGGCATTGGCCCCGTTCCAGCCAGTATTATGGCTTTGAAGCGTGCTGGTTTAACTGTCGAGCAAATGGACGTCATTGAAGCCAACGAAGCGTTTGCTGCCCAGGCATGCGCTGTTAGCAAAGAGTTGAAACTTGATAACGACAAACTTAACCCGAATGGTAGCGGCATTTCTTTGGGTCACCCCATTGGTGCCACAGGCGCAATTGTGACAACTAAAGCCATATATGAGTTGCATCGTACTCAAGGTCGTTATGCCTTGGTGACCATGTGTATTGGTGGCGGGCAGGGTATTGCGGCTATTTTTGAACGTGTTTAATTCATATTGTTTAAGCTACGGCTAACCTTATTTTTAATATGTGTATGCTGAGCAAGATAGTTTGAAAGGTGAGGTTGTTCATTAAACAACCTCACCTTTTGATTTACCGATAAGGTAAAGACGAGCTTTTTCGTTTGTTCAATGCTTTTAGGTGGA
>CALBMZ010000002.1 GCA_937896225.1 uncultured Alcaligenaceae bacterium
TTTCTTAGCGTGGATTATCCGCTTGACCAAGCGCTTCTGCTGGGTCACCAGACAGATCTGCTGATAGAAAAGCCGGTGTTTCAGGTAACGCCATGACTACATTTTGAACATTCATGACTTGGACTTTTAACTTCGAGCCTTTAATACCAAGTACGTGGCCACCATGCTGGTGATCAGCGCTTAGTAAGTGTAAGTGATAGCCTGGAATATTGAATGTACGGGCATAGTTTGGTGCCCAAAACCCCATGAGTGTGCCTTGGCAATTTTTGAACGTAAACTCGGGTTGATCACGGGTGGCTGTCACCAAATCGACACCATAATCTGCCTTGCAAGCGATGCGGTAGTCTATCGTGTCAAATACGCCGTCAACTCGGAAAGCCACGAACAAATTGTCTGAGGTGCGCATGTCATCAAGTTGCGTCAAGAGGTTATCCCAACTCGTCACAGAATCGAGAGTGACCGTCTTGTCGGCTTCAAAGTTCGTGCAGACCCAAAATGGAGCGGTGGCCGAGTCTGGTGGTTCGACAACCTGGCCGCTAGACAGCGCTTGCCAGATCCTACCATCGAGCATTAGACCTTCACCATCTAAGGAGTCATAAGTGCCTAGGCCAAAGTCTCCATGATTTTTTAGGTCACCTACGGTCACACAGCCCTGGTACACACCTTGCACCAAGGCGCCTGACGTCGATACTTGATACATTGTGTGGTGCTCAATATCGAGGGCATCAGCCAGCGTACGTTGAATCACATGATCTATGGTTTCACTGGTGTGCTGACAGTGTCGCTTAAGCGCGGCATAAATCGTATCTGATAGGTGAGCGTGGACGTTATGGCCAGTAGGTGTTTTATGATTTTTCATATTAATTAGTTTACGTAATTTTTGGATGACGTCTTGAATAAAACACGAGTTTTTTATGCGGTCAGCATATACTCATTGTAAAGGGTACATCACCCCTCTGTCACAATAGATTGCTGCTTTTTGAATTTTAGACCACCAACCAAGACTAGTACCCAACTGGCAGATAAAACGTTTTGATATAAGAACAAATATGGTACTTGAACCGTGACTCAAAGTTAAACTTTTAAATTGAACCCGACAAACTATTGATTCACAGGCACTACCTGAGCTTTGGGAACCGTCTGCTGAAATGAGGTGCGTTTCATCAGTCGCTCGAAGAGCTTCAGTAAGTTCGGCGCGTCTGTTCGCCAGTTATAGTCTGAGTAGCGAAGATCAAGATAACCGAGTGTGCTACCAGTTGCAATCTCGGCTAGCCCAATGTCCAAAGCAGTAAAACTTCCAGAAGGCAGCAGTTGCCGGTCAAGTTCGTTAACGCCTGCTCGTATTTTTTCTGCTTGTCGACAAAGCCAGAATTGGCTGCGAGAGCCTTCGGGCCGCTGGTTTTCCAGAAAGGTCATCACTACCGCATCACAAATACCATCAGCCACAACCTCCGCGAGCCGGTGGGCTATTTTTCCATGCTTGTCTGCTGGCAAGTGCCCAGGTCTTTCGAGCTCCAAGTACTCGAAAATCACTTTGGAATCATGAATAACACGACCATCATCCAGCACCAGTGTCGGTATCTTAGCGAGCGGGTTAAGGTCTTTTATTCGACTTTCCGGCTGCCATGGATTGTCTATGATGATTTCATGCGGAATCTGCTTCTCCAGCAGTGTGATGCGCGCTTTTCGAGCGAATGGGCTAGGGGTTGCTATATAAAGTTTCATAGAAAATGAGCTTACGTTAACACGAGAAAACGAAATATATTCACAGGTTAATAGCTTTCAAAGGCGCGTCAAAGTCAATACACTTTATCACTACGACAAAATCATTATCTTTAACTATCCGCAAGATTTTTCTGCCGATTATTAGTGCTCGGTGTATTGGCACCACCCATGATCGTAAATATGGCGCCAATGTGTGATCGAATTGTTGGCGCCAATGCTTGAATTATTTGGAACCCCAACCTGGCCTCGAACCCGTGACCCAGAGATTAACAGTCAGTCGCTCTACCTCAAGGACGCATTCATACGCTTATCTGCCTGAAAAACGAACTGATCTGCAGTTTTAACAAGCGTCTTTACAAAAGAATGGCCTGCTTTAAGTGAGTCACACAAAATAATGAGATCCTCAATGTATTCGTGCACCATCTGATTACGCAGTTTACGCATCACCAGCCAGTCATCAGTTGATTCAAGCCAGCCCAATTTCTCGGCACGATCTAGATTTTCAGTTGCTGCGCCTCGAGTTTCTGCCATCGCATCAAGCAAAGCCGGTAAAAACTTGTCCGCTAATGTGTCTTGTAATCGCCCAAAAAGACTCACAAATGCATCAAGCCGCTCTGCAAGTAAGGCATCTTCAGCGATACGCCGTAAATCAGAGACGTTAAGCGTTTGCGCAAAGAGTCGTGCGTCCGTTTCTTGCAAATAATTTGCTTCTTTTTTAACGACGCGGCTAAGAAATTGCAGACGTAGTGCAAGGCTTTCGTCCAGCTTCATAAGATGACACCATCGCGAGTAGCAATTTCATGAATAGGCTGAGACTTTAAGTTCGGAGCCTTGAGAATCACATCGACCTTGCGACCATTCATGGCACGCGATACACGCGCGGCTACCCTTGCACTGAGAAGGGCTGGCTCATCGACAATATTTGGCACTTCTAACATAAGATCAACGTCACCCCCTTTAGCCTGATCGTCGACCCTAGAGCCAAATAAAGTCACACGCACGATCTTTCCAAACACGAGTTGTGCGTTATTACGAATCATCTCAATTTGCGAAAGAGTCAGTCTCATTGCTCTATTGAATCACAATGCCAAAATTTTTGACAGATGTGGCAAGAAAAAACGAAAAAAACCAACTATGAAGTTGGGCTTTTTAATTGATTTTATTGGCTCCCCAAACTGGGCTCGAACCAGTGAACTACGGATTAACAGTCTGGCACTAGTAAGTCTGTGTTAATTCAACACACGCCAGATCCTTTGCAAGCAACGCATCTTCAATCGTAATCAAATGATCCAAGAGGATTTTCAATATTGCAGCGCGTGATTGATTTTTAACTTTAAGCCAAATAATCTTAGGAGGCTGACCCAAAACAACAGACAACTCTT
>CALBMZ010000003.1 GCA_937896225.1 uncultured Alcaligenaceae bacterium
GGTCGTCAGCCTTAAACTTTGCATGATGGCCGCGGCATTTATAGTTCGATGCCGCGGCTTTACAAAAACGATCGTTTAATACCGATTCGCTTCGAGACGACTTTTTAAATACGTCCGCTCCGCCAAGCACTCAACGAGAGTGAGCCTTCCTTCATCAAACCCCTAAAGCTTTCGCAATCACTTCACAAACATGCACGGCCTCTCGCTGAGCGCCATCTGCAATTTGATGGCGACACGAAAATCCATCAGCGACAATCACTGAATCAGCGCTGGCCTCACGCACTTTGGGTAGCAGTTTTGCCTGAGCCATCGACATAGAAATATCGTAATGCGAGGCATCGTAACCAAAGCTGCCAGCCATACCGCAACAACTTGTCTCAATAAGCTCGGGTGTGGTACCCAAACTGCGTAGTGCGTCTAACGTGGGTGACACCACCCCCATGGCTTTCTGGTGACAATGACCATGCACCAGCACCCGCGGTAAGGGGGTTTTAACTGCTGGCAGAGTATGACTTGTCAGCCATTCAAGCCACCACTCTTCAAACAACATAGCCCGCTTACTGAGCTTGTTAGCATCGGCACCTAAATTCATGGTGAGCCACTCGTCACGAAGACTGAGTATGCATGAAGGCTCCAAGCCGACAACCGGCACACCCCGATCAATAGCAGGTTTTAAAGCTGTTAATGTTTTTTGTGCATGCACCTTGGCTTGGTCAATCATGCCCACTGACAGGGCCGTACGACCACAACATAAAGACTCTTGCGCAGCCGCCCCCGATATAGCAACCTTAACCCCAACAGCTTGCATTACAGCTAAAGCAGCGCGCAACCGCTCTGGCTCAAACGCGTTGTTAAACGTATCGGCCCAAAGCACAACGTCACAAGTTAGTAAGGCTTCTGGCGAACGAGCTGCCAAATCTGTTGCGCCCAGCTTAGACACATGGTTGCCAAAGGTGTCGTGCCGCCATGCCGGTAACGCACGCTTGGCCGAAACCCCCATATATTTTTCTTGAAGAGCCCGCAACCCGTCAAAACGGTTTCGCAAGTTCAATAAACTGCCCAAACCCGGTACACGCGACACATAACGCGCCAGGTGAGGAAGATAGGCCACCATTTTATCTTTGAACGTGAAACCCTCACGCTTGCCGTACTGATACTGAGCCTCAATTTTCATGCGCGCCATATCAACGCCTGTGGGGCACTCGCGCTTACAGCCTTTGCAACCAACGCAAAGATCCATCGCTTCTCGTACATCACTTGAAGCCCACGCATCTGGGCCCAATTGACCGCTGATGGCCAGTCGCAACGTATTGGCACGACCGCGCACCGAGTGTTGTTCGTCTCGGGTCACGCGATAGCTTGGGCACATGGTGCCCGCATCAAACTTGCGACAATGGCCGTTGTTATTGCACATTTCAATGGCTTTGGCGAAACCCATTGAGGGGTCTTCACCCGTGCCGGGCGCACTGACAGAAATACCAAAGGTACCGGGGTCACCTTTTGTAGAAGGGTCGTTTTTAACATTCCACGCAGACCAATCAAAACCCGTATCGATAGGGGCTACGTTGAAGTCTGGCTTAAAACGAAAGAGGCTGGTGTCGTCCATTCTTGAACAGAACACTATTTTGCCAGGATTCATCGTGTTGTCTGGGTCAAATGCATGCTTAACCTCTTCAAACGCTCGTGTGATGCGATCACCAAATTGCCATTGCACCCATTCGCTTCGCACCAACCCATCGCCATGCTCACCCGAAAAGGCGCCCTTATATTTCCGCACCAAAGCGCCCGCTTCTTCAGCGATAGCTCGCATTTTTTGGGGACCGTCACGCCGCATGTCTAAAATTGGTCGTACGTGTAAGGTACCTACTGAAGCATGTGCGTACCAGGTACCCTGGGTATCATGCTTAGCAAAAACTTCCGTCAAAGCGGCTGTGTAATCAGCCAAATGTTCAAGGGGTACCGCACAATCTTCAATGAATGAAACAGGCTTACCATCACCCTTTAGTGACATCATTATATTTAAGCCGGCTTTCCGTACTTCCCAAAATGCTGATTGTGACTTGCTATCTGTCATCGTCACCACCGAATCAGGCAGACCCAAATCGGCCATCAATTCATTCAGTTGTTTAAGCTTGTCTAGCAACGGCCCCTGCTCTTCACCCGAAAACTCAACCAACAATAAAGCATCGGTTTCTTGACCATTGACACGCGTTAACGCGGTTTCAATTACCGGCGCGAACACTGGGTTGGCTCGTGACAGCTCAATGAGGGTGCGGTCAACCAACTCAACCGCTACGGGGTTTAAATTAACAATATGTTTGGTCAACGCCATGGCTTGATGAAACTCAGGGAAGTTTACCAACCCTAAAACCTTTGCTTTTGGCAATGGCGATAATTTAAGCTTGATTGATTCAAAATAAGCCAACGTGCCTTCAGAGCCGACGAGCAAATGCGCCAAATTAACGAGCTCAGCAGGGTCATCAGGCAGATAAGGTAATTCACTTTGTGGGTAAAAAATATCAAGGTTGTAACCAGCCACACGGCGCAACACCTTGGGCCAATTGGCAAGAATATCTGACTCAACTGAGCCTGCAATGTTGCGTAGGCGTGCCACCAATTCTGTCATGCGAGACCCGACGACAGCCATGTCGCCTTGCTCACCGTAACGACCAAAATACGATCGTGTGCCATCTGGCAGCATGGCATGAATGCCCTCAACGTTATGCACCATGTTGCCGTAAAACAAAGACCTTGAACCACAAGAGTTGTTACCTGTCATGCCACCAATCGTGCACTGTGCCGCCGTTGACACATCAACCGGAAACCAAACACCGTGCGGTTTTAATGCAGCATTAAGATGATCAAGCACCAGGCCTGGTTGCACCAAGGCAGTCATCGCCTCAAGGTCAATATCTAAAATATTTCGAAGGTATTTGCTGTTGTCAATAACCAACGCCTCACCCACTGTCTGACCACACTGCGAGGTACCCGCACCTCGTGGTAAGACAGGTATTTTTAAATCGCGAGCAATCTCAATGGCAATGCGTGCATCATGTTTTGTTCGTGGCACTGCAACGGCAACCGGCATCATTTGATATATTGAAGCGTCCGTTGCATAACGACCACAAGAGGCGATGTCGCTATAGACTTCACCTTGAATTTCTTGACGTAAACGTGTCGCCAATGTTGATCTATTTTGTGCACTTGCCATACGGCCCTTCACGGCAATATGCTCTTCTTTAACTAAAGCATTCATGGTCATTGCTCCACATTATTTTAGAAAATTATTCATCACAATTTAAAACGGTTCGTTCAAAAATTTAAGTTCAATATCAGTCAAACGCTTACTCGTTAACAGTCTAAATAACTTGCTTCTCAAGCTTGATCAAGTGATCAATCAATTGAAGGCTTGCCTTAGAAAGATTTGAACGTTTATTCACAACGATGCTGCGCGCACGAGCCGCCCAAGGCTCAGATATACGAACTAAAGCGATGCGCATGCTTCGTTCATAACGCCTTGCAGACGCTTCAGGCACGATGCCAATGCCCACACCCGACTCAATCATGCGACACATGGCATCGAAACTGCCAAGCTTGATTCGCACACTCAACTCAACTCCCTGCGCTAACGACACTTCGGTGATAAGTTCTGAATGCGTGGTGTGATCGTTGAGTTGAACGTGTTGGTAATGTGCCGTTTCTGACAACTTAACTGAGCGCCGCTTTTCAAGTAAGTGGCCGTTTGGCACCACTAAAATTAATCGATCTTGACTAAACGGAATCACCTCATAATTTCCTGTGGGAATGGGGCCAGCTAATAATCCTAAGTCTGTTGCACCATCAATCACACCTCGTAAAATATCGCGTTTCATACGCTCTTGAAGATCGACTGTCACCCCAGGGTACTCAGCCATAAACGTTGCCAAAGCACGGGGCATATATTCGGTTGCCGCCGTAGCATGAGCCAAAATTCGAATGTGTCCTGCTGGACCATTTGCCATGTTTGATATTTCAAGTTTGGCGTGTTCAACTTGCCGCAAAATCTGACGCGCATGTTGCAACATTTTTATACCCAGTGGCGTTGCTTCCATGCCGCGATGTTCACGATAAAACAAAAGCCCACCCACAGCAACTTCAAGTTGACGTAACCGTGCGCTACCCGCAGCAGGTGACAGGTGCGAACGCCTTGCACCACTGGTCAAAGAACCCTCTTCTACAGTATTCACCAGCAGCCTAAGATCTTGAAGATCAAAATTCATGAGCCCCCTTGCGTTCAGTTTAATGAACGTAATGTTAATTAAATATTGATTTACAGAACGCAGTAAATTGTAGAACATTAACACTCAAAATACGAAGATGAGACAAATTTTTATATGAAAATTGCAGGCATCCAAGCATATACTTTGCGCGACCCTGTTGAGCGTCCAGCCCATTGGGTCAGTCATTTCAAAGTGCCTCACGCCAACGAAATTCTGATTCAACTCACAACTGATGACGGCATTCAGGGGTTTGGTTTAGCAACCAGTTACACCAATATTGAACCCTTATCTCATGTTTTAACTTCAGGTCTAAGCGAAATCATCATTGGCGCTGACCCACTGGCACCAGAACGCCTTTACCATGATATTTTTTCACTGACATGGCAGCGAATTTCTGCAGAAAAAGGGTGGACAAAAGAAGCACTCGTTCGCTTATCTGCAGCAGTTGACATCGCCTGTTGGGACATTATTGGCAAAGTTGCCGGGTTGCCGCTTTATAGATTATTAGGCGGGTGGCGCAACGCTGTACCTTATTACGTCACCTGTGCTTATTATCAAGAAGGTAAAGGTATTGACCAGCTTAAAGACGAAATGCATCGTCTTGTTGAACAAGGCCATACACGTTTCAAAGCAAAAGTCGGTGGATTAAGCCTTGAAGAAGACATGCAAAGACTGCACGCCATTAGAGAGATCATAGGGTATGACTGCGACTTAATGGTTGATGTGAATCGAGCGTGGGATCTTCGAACTGCAACGCGTGCTGTCGGCATGCTAGAAGAAATTAAACCACGATGGCTCGAAGAGCCTCTGCGATGGACTGACGACCGCCACGAAACCACTCTACTGGCTATGCGAACACACATCCCCATCACTGGCGGTGAAAGTGAAATGACCGCTGAGGGGTGTCGTGCATTTATAGATGAACGCGCCATTAGCGTGTTGCAATTTGACGTCACCATGATGGGCGGCTTTACGATGGGACGCAAACTATCTGCCTTATGTGAACTGAATCACATCGACGTTGCACCTCATCATGATGCCTTTATTCATGCTCACATCGTTGCAGGAAGCCCGGCGGGTTTGGTGGTCGAATCTTTTCCCGACCCCAGTCGAGACCCACTACAGGCTGAACTATTTGAAAACCCTCACCGCATGGAAAATGGCATGCTTTACCTAAACGAAGACCCAGGTTTGGGTCTAACCATTTCAAAAGACGCTTTAAAAAAATATGGTACGCGCCTGATATGAGGCGAATGCTAACGGGGGTTTACCTGATCTTGACAAATGGGTCGCCGATGGTCAAGGTAACTTAAATCAAAATTAAATCAAAAATATGACTCTGCACAAAATTCAATCATGACACAACACCTGCAAACCAGTATGCCTAAACTTCACCTCAACCGTATTGGTCAGGGTAGACACTTCTTACAAATTCCGGGCCCAACCAATGTGCCTGATCGTGTTTTACGAGCTATGGATTTTCCAACCATCGACCATCGTGGCCCAGAGTTCCAACAGCTTGGTCTACGCGTGCTCGAAGCCATTAAGCCTGTGTTTGGCACGATAAACCCCGTCATCATTTACCCCGCATCGGGCACCGGCGCTTGGGAAGCGGGTTTAGCAAATGTACTCAGCCCTGGTGACACCGTGTTGATGGCCGAAACGGGTCATTTTGCAACACTTTGGAAAAATCTTGCTTTAAATTTGCAACTCAAACCCGAGTTTATCGAAGGTAACTGGCGTAGTGGGGTAAATGCCAAAGAAATTGAGGCTCGTCTAGCCCAAGACAGCGAACACACAATTAAAGCGGTCTGTGTGGTGCACAACGAAACTTCAACTGGGGTGACCACAGATATTGCTGCCGTGCGGGCTGCTATGGATGCTGCGAATCACCCCGCTCTGCTGATGGTTGACACCATCTCTGGTTTAGGTTCGATTGAATTTAAGCATGATGAATGGGGCATTGATGTCACCATCACAGGGTCACAGAAAGGGCTTATGCTTCCTCCCGGCCTAGGTTTTAATGCATTAAGTGAAAAGGCAATTTTGGCGAGTAGGCACTCAAAGATGCCCAACGCTTATTGGCGCTGGGACGAAATTATTGCTGCCAATAAAAATGGGTTTTGGCCAAGCACGCCTGCAACCAACTTGCTGTACGGCTTAGCAGAAGCCCTAGACATGCTTAACGAAGAAGGGCTTGAACAAGTATTTGCCCGACATCAACGTCATGCAGAGGCTACGCGTCGAGCCGTACGTGCTTGGGGGCTTGAAATTTTATGTGAAAACGAATCAGAATACAGCCCAGTACTAACCGCAGTCGTCATGCCTAAACAAGCCGATGGCACGCATTACAACGCAGATGAATTCCGTAAGTTAGTTCTTAAAAGATTCAACATGTCACTTGGTGCAGGTTTGAACAGGCTTCAAGGTTGGGTATTCAGAATTGGTCACCTTGGTGACTTTAACGATTTAACGCTACTTGGCACGCTAGGTGGCGTTGAAATGGGGCTTGCTGCTGCTGGCATTCCCCATAATCGTGGTGGCGTTCAAGCTGCTATCGATTACTTGGCACAAGCCTAAACGGCGTTAAGCCGATAATAAAACCCAGTAAGGAGACAAAAAAGTGAACTTTAAATCAACAATTAAAACAACCCGCAGAACCGCAATCGCTTCGCTATTGGCACTCGGCTTAGGCCTAGGTGCTCTTAGCACTGTGCACGCACAAACTGAAATTAAACTCGCTCACGTTGGCAACCCCGGCTCACTATTTGAAGCATCTGCCAATGAGTTTGCTCGTTTGGCCAATGCCAAACTGGGTGACAAAGCAAAAGTCATTGTTTTTGGTTCAAGTCAGCTTGGTGGCGACAAGGCAGTCATTCAGAAGCTCAAACTTGGCACCATTGATCTAGCCATTCTGTCAACTGTCATGAGTTCAGAAGTTGATTTGTTTGGTATTTTCGAAATGCCATATTTGGTTTCTGATCGTGGTCACATGAAGCGCATCGAAGAAACCATCTTTTGGGAATCATTGGCACCCGCCGCTGAGAAAAAAGGTCTAAAAATTCTCGCTGTTTGGGAAAATGGTTACCGCCATATTACTAACAACACCCGACCCATTGTGACGCCTGCCGATCTAAAAGGCATCAAATTACGCACACCGAAAGGCAAGTGGCGCGTCAAGATGTTCCAAACTTATGGTGCTAACCCCAGCCCTATGGCATTCTCTGAAGTCTTCACAGCCCTACAAACTGGCGTGATGGATGGTCAAGAAAACCCTTTAGTACAAATTTATTCTGCAAAGTTTCAAGAAGTGCAAAAGTACCTCTCGTTATCAAAACACGTTTATGGACCTGCTTATTTAGCATCGGGCACGCGAAAGTTTGCAACGTACTCGCCTGAAGTTCAAAAAGCACTCGAATCGGCAGCGCGTGAGACACAAGCTTTTGTTTATGCATCAGCCGAAAAGTCTGAAGTTGAATTGCTTGCAAAAATGAAAGCAGCAGGTATTCAAGTTAACGAGGTCGATAGCGCTGCATTCGTTGCTGCCAGCGGCGCCATTTATGAAGAGTTTGGCAAAGAAGTACCGGGTGCCAGTGAACTCATCATCAAAGCGCAAGCTCTTCGTCAGTAACATATAAAAAGGGCGGTCACGATGTCGCAACCTATGTCGACAGCGGGGCGGGTTTCTGCCCGCCCCCCGCGCTCTGATTGGCGCACAATGTACGGCAAATTTCTTGAGGGTTTAGTTTTCACCCTCATGATTATTTTATTTTTTGAAGTTACCATCGGCGTGATATTTCGAACGCTTGGCCATGCTCTGTCATGGTACGACGAAGTTGCCTCAGTGTTATTGGCTTGGTTGACTTTTTATGGGTCAGCTTTGGGTTCATTTAAACGCGCTCACATGGGCTGTCCTGAAATTATTAATGGCTTGTCTGAGAAGTGGCGTCGGCCCTTATCGATATTTGCGCAACTGATCGTGATCGCTTTTTTTGTAACCTTGTGTTTTGTTGGTTTAGACATCATGCCTGTGCTGGCCACCGACACGATGACCAGCCTGCCAGACATTCCCATGAATATCGTGCAATCAGTTATTCCTATTTCGTGTGTGTTGATTTTGATTTGCGAAATTGATGAGCTTATGCGCATCATTCGCAGACAACCCAACCGTACCTTACCAGACCATTAACTGAGAGCGCACCATGGGAACCATGATTCTTTTGTTTGGATTTGTACTGTTACTAGTGCTGATCAATGTACCAATTGCCGTATCACTCGGCGTGGTGGCAACCGTTGCTATGCTCATGACACAAGGCGTAGATAGCTTGCCTAATCTACCCATTGTGACATTTAACGGAGCCACCAAATTTCCTCTACTCGCCATACCCTTGTTTATTTTGGCGGGCGCCATCATGAACTCTTCAGGGATCTCACAACGATTAATCAACTTGGCCTCAGCCCTTTTTGGCTGGATTCGAGGCGGTCTTGCGCATGTCAATGTGGGTGTATCTCTGTTCTTTGCTGAAATTTCAGGCTCAGCTGTTGCAGATGTGGCAGCATTAGGCTCGGTTTTAATTCCAGAAATGAAAAGGAAGGGGTACCCCGCTGCAATGGCTGCGGCCACAACCTCGTCCTCGGCTTCGCTCGCCATCATCATTCCACCTTCCATTCCCATGATTTTGTATGCTGTCATGGCCGAGGCTTCTGTTGTGCAACTTTTTGTAGCGGGCATCATACCGGGACTTTTAGGTGGCATTGGCATGATGTTCGTATCTTATTGGCTCGCCAGACGTTACAACCTACCTCGCGAAGAACGTTTTTCTGGCAAAAGACTCTGGTCATCCTTTAAAGAAGCAAGCTGGGCTTTACTGCTGCCGATGATTATTTTAGGTGGCATTTTTGGTGGCCTTGTGACGGCTACTGAAGGCGCTGCACTTGCCGTCATTGCAGCGATTTTCATCGGAATAGTGATTTATCGTGAGCTCAACTGGTCACATTTGAAAGCTTCAATTATGGAAGGTGGCGTTCAAACCGCTATTGTGATGTTGATGGTGGCCACCAGTGCCTTGCTCGGTTCTGTTCTTACAGAAATTAGAGCCCCCCAACAAATGGCTCAAGTTGTCAGCGACATGACCAGCAACCCCATTATTGTGTTGTTACTGCTCAATATTCTCTTCTTGTTTCTAGGTGTGTTCCTGCATTCAGCAGCCGCAATTATTTTAGTGGTACCCATCGTTATGCCGTTGGTTAACTCGGTAGGCATTGACCCTGTTCATTTCGGCATCATCGTGACACTGAACTTGGCTATTGGTCAACAAACACCGCCTGTGGCAAGCGTTTTGATGGTTGCAAGTTCAATTGCTAAATGTAGCGTATGGGATGTAACGCGGACCAATGTTTACTACATTGGCGTGCTAATGGCTGTTCTGCTTTTGGTGACATACGTACCTGTTACGGGAATGGGTCTGGTTAATCTTTTCTATCGCTAAACAGACATATTGAATCGGAAATAACGAATCAGGAATAACGAATGAGTGAAATTTTATTAGTTGAACGACTCGATACAATCGTAACCCTAACCATAAATCGGCCTAAAAAGCTCAATGCCATGACGAAGCCTCTTTGGGAGGCATTGGGCAACACCATCAATTCTCTATCAGCTGATGAGAGCGTGCGCTGCATCATTCTTAGGGGTGCAGGTGTGAAATCATTCTCACCTGGCAATGATATTAGTGAGTTTGAAACAGAACGCTCGAATAAAGTTCAGGCCATCGCGTACGGCGAAATTATGCACGCCACCGTCAAAGCCTTACAAGACTGTCGACACCCTATTGTCGCGCAAATACACGGCATCTGTGTTGGAGGGGGCATGGAAATTGCCGCTTTAGCCGATGTACGTATATGTGGTGAGTCGAGCCGCTTTGGTGCGCCCATTAATAAATTGGGTTTAGTCATGGCTTACAGCGAAATGCAACCGATTGCTGAGCTAGTTGGTAAGCATAAAGCATTAGAGATATTACTTGAAGGTACGATATTTGATGCACAAGAAGCATTACGCATCGGCTTGGTATCTCGTGTGGTACCAGACACTCAAGTTGCTCAAGAAGCGCAAGAAACAGCCACACGTATCGCAGCCGGTGCCCCTTTGGTGGCGCGTTGGCATAAAAAGTTTGCACGTAGACTTTCAGATGCAACGGCTCTAACCGAAGCTGAAAAAGAAGAGTGTTTTGATTGCTTCGACACAGAAGACTTTCGTATCGGCTTCAAGGCATTTTTGGCTAAACAACCCCCTGACTTCGTGGGGCGATAACGCATGGCCAATCAATCTAATGGGCCATTAGCCGGTATTCGTGTTTTAGAACTTGCTCAAATTATGGCCGGACCCACCTGCGGCATGATGCTCGCTGACATGGGTGCCGATGTCGTAAAAGTTGAAAAAATTCCCGGTGGTGATGACTCACGCAGCTACCAAGAACCGCGAATTAATGGTGTGTCAGCACCTTTTTTAGTGCTGAACCGAAATAAACGTGGGCTCGCACTTGACTTAAAAAAACCAGAAGGTCGTAACGTTCTATTGCGCATGGTAAAACAGGTCGATGTTATTACCGAAAATTATCGTTTAGGTACGATGGAAAAACTAGGCATAGGTTATGACGTTCTCAGAAGCATTAACCCGGGTTTGATTTATGCTGCCGTATCTGGTTACGGCAAAACAGGACCCTTAGCAGACAAGCCTGGTTTTGACCTCATTGCGCAAGGTTTTAGCGGTCTCATGAGCATCACGGGTCACCCAGGTGGCCCGCCTGCAAAAACGGGTAATTCAGTCGCTGACATCAATGCCGGTATTTTGGCATGCGTCGGTATTTTGGCCGCTTACATTCATAAATTAAAAACGGGTGAAGGCCAGTTAGTTGAATCATCATTGATGGAGGCAGCCATGCAACAAACGTATTGGCAGGCCGCTATGTTTTTCGCAACAGGTGTGTCGCAAGAAATGTTGGGCTCAGCTCACCCCCTCACTGCGCCCTATCAGGCTTTTAAAACTCAAGATGGTTATATAAACATTGGTGGCGCTAACCAAGCCAATTGGCAACGTATCGCCGACACACTGGGTCACCCTGAATGGAAAGGGGATAGTCGATTTGAAACCAATTCTGCACGTATGCAAAACCAAACCCTTTTAGCCAGTGAAATCGAAACCGTTTTACAACATAACATCACTCAACACTGGATCAACCAGTTTGAATCAGCGGGCGTGCCAGCGGGCCCCGTCAACACCATTGAGCAGGCCTTTACTCACCCTCAAGCCATTGCGCGTGACATGGTGGTCGAAACAAACCATCCCAGTGCCGGACGAATAAAAGGCGTAGGCCACCCGATTAAGTTTCATGGCTCATCAAAACCCGAGCCCTTACCCGCACCCGAATTGGGTCAACACTCAAATGAAATTCTGCTTGAGTTCGGTTTTGAAGAAGACGAAATCAATGCATTGAGAACAGAGGGAATCATTCGATAGATTCACTATGTTGAAACCACACAATGAGTTAAATATGTGGTGCAGAGATGTGGTCGATACATTTAGAAAAACTCATCTAAAAAAAACGCCCTAATGGGCGCTTTTCTATTACTGACGAATGGTATCGGGTAGCCAAGTTGCGATCTCAGGAAAAACAATCAACAAAACAGTTGCCAACACCAATAACAAGAAAAACGGAAACGCAGCCTTAGCAACTTCCCACAGATTTTTGCCTGTCATCGACTGCAAAATAAATAAGTTAATGCCCACAGGTGGGGTAATTTGTGACATTTCAATCACCACAACAATGAACACGCCAAACCAAATCGGGTCAATGCCTGCTTGTTGTGTAATAGGCATAATCACGGCAGCGGTTAGCACCACAATTGAGATGCCATCAAGAAAACACCCCAACACAATAAATAGAAGTGTCAACGCTAAAAGCAACTCAAACTTACCCAACTCAAAGGAACCTACCCATGCTGCTAGTTCGCGTGGAATACCTGTAAAACCCATCGAAGTTGACAGGAAGGCGGCGCCCGCCAAAATAAAAGACACCATGACACTGGTTTTTGTGGCGCCTAATACGCTGTCAATAAAGTTTTTCCGGGTCAATGAACCTGTAAACAGAGCAATCAGCAACGCCCCTACAACCCCAACCGCAGCGGCTTCGGTCGCTGTGGCAATACCCATATAAATCGACCCAATCACCGCAACCATTAACATCGCAATCGGAAACAATTTAGCCGTTTCACGTATGCGCTTGAAAAACGGCATGCTCGGTTCTCTTGGTGGCACTTTCGAAGGGTTCAATAATGACCAAATGGCCAAGTACCCCATAAATAGCACCATCAACATCAGCCCGGGCAATACACCTGCAATGAACAGGCGCGTAATCGAGACATCTGCTGCCACGCCGTAAACAATCATGATGATTGATGGGGGAATCAGAAAGCCCAACGTTGAAGAACCTGCCAAACTACCAATCGTGGTGCGCTCGTCATAACCCCGTTTTAACAACTCAGGAATGGTGATACGCCCAATTGTTGCGGTGGTAGCCGCTGATGAACCTGAAACCGCAGCAAAGATGCCACAGCTAACGACGTTTATGTGTATTAACCTGCCTGGGAACCCAGCCAACCAGGGGGACAGCCCTTCAAACATATCTTTGGCTAAACGGGTTCTGTAAAGTATTTCACCCATCCAAATAAATAAGGGCAACGCGGTTAACGCCCAGCTCGAGCTTTGCCCCCAAATTACCGTTGCCTGAATACTGGCAGCAGGTGCGCTTGAGAACATCAGCATACTGATTAAGCCTACTGACATCAACGTCAAAGCTACCCAAACACCTGATGCCAATAAAAACAACATCATGACTGCGACGATCAAACCAATTGTTGAGACATCCACGGTTTAGTCCATCACTCTTTCTTTGTTTTTTTCAAAATTTGGCTCTTTGCCCCGAATCACATTGACCAAATCTTCGAGAATAGCCAAGCAAAACAACGATACACCAATACCCATACTTAATTGAGGAATCCAGATGGGGTACTTCAAAATACCCGTTGAAACTTCTTTATAAGCCCAGCTTTCATAAACAAAAGCAATGGAATTTAACGCCCAAATAGCAATCATCACCGCTGAAAAAGCTAACGCCAGTAACAACACCACACGCTGACCTTTATTAGAAAACTGATCGGTAAGCAATGTGACGCGAATGTGTGAGCCGGAACGAAATGAATAAGCCAAACCTAAAAAGCTTGAAGCCGCCAAGGCATAGCCTGCGAACTCATCAGCTGAAGGAATTTGTTGATTAAAAAAACGCGCAACAATTTGTGCCACCACCAACACGGCAATCGTCACCAAAAAAACACCCGCTAAGTAGCCACTCCAGGTAAAGAGCTTATCGAAAAATTTCACGAACATGATGCTCAGTTCCAGAAAAAAAAACCAAGCTAGAAATTTTTTTCTAGCTTGGTTAATTTAAACAAAATTAACGCAATGGCGCGAGAATCTTTTCTGCATTGGGGCCGACAGCCTCGGCCCAAGAGACTGACATAACGTCACCAATTTGTGCCAAAGATTTGGTCACAGCTTCATTTGCCGTACGGTATTTCATTTTTTCTTTAAGCTTATTAGTGGTTGTCGTAAACACTTCTTCACTCATTTTCCAACCACGTGTTTCAGCAGTTTTACCCGCTTCAATAATTGCCTGTTGTGCTTTAGGAGTCAACTTTTTAAAGGCTGCCTCATTCACATAAATCATGTTTTTAGGCATCCACGCTTGCGTGTCGTAGTAATAGTTTGCGAACGTCCAAGCTTCTGTACGCACACCGGTTGCCGCTGAAGTCACCATCGCATCAACAATACCGGCGGAGAAAGCTTGTGGAATTTCTACTGCCTCAACTGTGGTTGGCACTGCTTTCATCAGCGTGGCCATTTTTTCTGTGGTTGAGTTGTAGGTGCGAAATTTCACGCCTTGCATATCAGCAATAGTCTTAATTTCATTCTTGGTGTAGAAACCTTGACCTGGCCATGGCACCGCGTAAATTAAACGCATACCTTGCTCTTTCATATAAGCATCAACAAAAGGGCGTTGACCTTGCCAGAGCTTCATAGCACTTGGGTAACCTGTTACTAAAAACGGAATCGCATCTACTTGAAAAACGGGGTTTTGGTTACTTAAATTGGCCATTAACGTCTCGCCAATTTCAACCTGGCCGGTACGCACTGCGCGTGGAATTTCTGGATGCTTAAAGAGTGACTGCGCTGAGTGAACCGTTATTTTTAAATCGCCTGCAGCCTTTTGATTAACTTCAGCCACAAATTTTTGAATATTTTGGGTGTGGAATTCGGCTTCTGAATATGGGGTGGCCATATTCCACGTGGTTTGAGCTACTACACTGAAAGACAGGGTTGATGAAACTGCGACAGCTGCCGCCATCAAGCTTTTATAGGTTGTACGCATAGGTGATTTCTCCAATTTGCAAAATTTCCCAGCGACCTGAGAACAAATTAAGGTTATCAGCGATACGAGGTCAATTCAACATATTTCGAGTCAATTTTGTTGTTCTGACCAAATCACAATAATAAGTTGCACCGACTTTGTGCTGCGCACAATTTTGTAGCAGTGTTTGCACTAAAAAGTGAACTAAAGCGACCAACCTCCATCAATAATTTGTGCGGTGCCCGTTGTAAAAGCCGACTCATCAGACGCCAAATAAACAGCAAGATGTGCGATTTCTTCAGCTTTACCCACACGTCCAATCGGTTGACGTGCAACAAATTGCTCTCGAACGTCTTCAATACTCTTGCCAGACTGTGTTGCAACCGCTTGAATACGTTCGCCCAGAGATGGGGACTCAACCGTACCGGGGCAAATTGAATTAAAGCGAATATTACGCGAAACATAATCAGCTGCAAGGGCTCGTGTCAAACCAATGACCGCAGCTTTTGAGGTGCTGTAAACAACGCGGTTAGGCACCCCCTTTATTGAAGATGCCGCAGACGCCATGTTAATAACACTGCCATGGCCTTGGGCAAGCATACCTGGCAAGAACGCACGAATCGTTCGGTACATAGATTTGACATTTAAATTCATACTGAAATCCCAATCGTCTTCACTCACCTGCATGAGGTCACCCTGATGTACAAAACCGGCACAATTAAATAGCACATCAACAGCGCCTATTCGATGAGCAAAAGCGTTAACTTCTTCAGTACTCAGCACATCTAAGGTAGCGGTTTTAATATTAGAAATGCCTTCAAATGACTTGAGTAATTCAACTTTTAAGTCTGTCGCCCAAACGATTGCCCCTTCTTTAGCCATGGCTAAAACAGTTGCATGCCCAATACCCTGCCCAGCTGCTGTCACAATAATTTTTTTGTCTTTAAGGCGCATATTTATGTTCTCAGTTAATTAGGCATTTGATGAGTGGTATTAAATTAAGCAGCTTTTATTTTGGACATCATATGGATGGCGTATACCCCACATTGAAACCTTAAACTGAAATCGGGGGTGTTTCCAAAGGTGTTAAAAGCGGGTCTTCTTTAACTTTAATATAGCGCATCGATAAAAACAACATGACCGCGCAAGCTGAGATAAACACGTACAACATACCTGCCCCAGCTAGACGCATAAGGTAGCCTGCCAGTAGCGGCCCAATGGTTGCACCAATGCCGTACGCCGTCAGTAAGGTTGCACTTAAATTGACACGCTTTTCATGTGGAATCACATCGTTTGCAAAAGACCCGGCTTGTGCATACAGCGTAAATTGAAGGGTACCAGTCGCCGCGCCCAAAACTAACAACCATTCAAATGAAAGCGGCAGCCAACCCCACAAAAAAACACCTAAAACAGCAAGTATTACACCATTTATTCCAATTAAACGATCACGTCGCATACGGTCTGACAACCAACCCACCGGCCATTGTGCAAGTAAACCTGCTAAGACAGTAATCGACATAAAAGTGGCAACTTGCAAGGTATCAAATGACTGCATCACACCGTAAACTGCCCCTAAACTGTAGAACACGCTTGCAATGCTTCCAGTTAAAAACATAGTGACCAAGGCTTGCGGCACACGTTTAACAAAATAACTGATATCTAATGGCGCTGGGCTAGGCACCAAAGGGTGCGCTTGAGTTGACCAAACTATGGGTATTAAACACAAAATATGACCAATAGCCACCAATGTTAAAGGACGCCAATCAAGATTTGGGTATAGCGTTATGGCCATTTGTCCAAGAGCTGTACCAAGGCCTGTCACCACCAAATAAATAGAAAATACGCGACCTCGATTTTGATTTTGAGTTTTTTCGTTTAACCAACTTTCAATCACAATATATTGCACAACAATTGACATACCCACAATGGCACGAAACACCACCCATAAAGATATATCGTCTATCAAGGTTTGGGCCAGCACCATGACCGCGGCAGTCGCAGACGCCACCGCAAATGCTCTGACATGACCTACCCGCACAATCATCAAATAGCCCGCTCTGGCGCCCAACACCAACCCAAAATAATAGGCCGACATCAGCGCACCCACCCACACCTCGCTTACCCCATCAGCTGTGAGCTTCAACCCCATATAGACGTTGAATAGCCCAAGCCCCATGACCATGATGAGGTTGGCAAAAAACAATGAGGAAAAACCGCGAATAGTGGTAAACATGACTCACTTTAGCTAGGGCACAAGTTGATACTAAGACATAATGCAAAAGTGCTGATAAATATTGGTAAATATTAATGAACACTCAGCGCGCCGTATTGAAAAAAAAGGTTAAGCCCGATAAATACGAGCTTAACCCTTTAACGAAAAAATAAACTTACTGTAAAAAATAATTACTGTAAAAAATAATTACTATAAAAAATAATTACTGAAAACTAGCAACTTTAAATTACAGGTGCTTAAGCATGGCCTCAGCAGAGCTGATTTCAAACTTGCCGGGTGCCTCTACTTCTAGGGCTTTGATAACGCCGTTATCAATGATGGCGGCATAACGTTGCGAACGCACACCCATATTGCGAGCCAACAGGTCTAGCTCTAGGCCCATCGCTTTAGTCCAGTGGCCAGAACCATCGCCAAACATACGAACTTTGCCGGCTGTTTGTTGCTCGCGACCCCAAGCACCCATTACGAATGCGTCGTTAACTGACACGCACCAAACTTCATCAACACCCTTAGCCATCATGGCGTCATGATGTTTCAAGTAGCCAGGTACATGTTGTGCTGAGCACGTAGGCGTAAACGCACCAGGCAAAGCAAACATTAAAATCTTTTTACCTTTGACCAAATCTGATACTTTAAAATCATTTGGGCCAAGTGAGCAACCGCCCCCTTCTACTTCGACAAATTCAGTTAATGTGCCTTCTGGAATTGTGTCGCCAACTTTAACAGTCATGTTTAGTGCTCCTGAATGTGAATATGAAATCAAAATTCAACTTTTAGGTTAGTCTTATTTGATTGTATTGAATTCATTAACCTTACGGCTTAATCTTCTTTAACGCGGTAAACCAATACAGCAATGTGTGAGAGAGACAAAACTTTTGCCGTCACACTGCCCAATAACAAGCGTGACAAACCACTGCGACCATGGCTACCCATAAAAATAATATCGCAATTGTGCGAGGTTGCTGCTTCAACGATGCCATCTGCCACATTGAAGTTCGTAACCGAATCAGCTGTAGCTTGAACACCTGCTGTTTCAGCCCGATCTAACGCAGCCTGTAGGTATTTTTTAGCTTGGTCGGCTGTTGCCTTTTCGTAATCTTCATCGGTAATGGCATACGCTGCAGCCATACCATCAAAACCGATGGTCGCTGCAAACGGCTGACCGACATGCAAAGCCACAACTTCTGCACCAATTGACTTGGCAAATAAAATACCCGCATTAGACGATTGAGCGGCTAGAGCTGAACCATCAGTTGGAATAAGAACTTTTTTAAACATAGTAAGCTCCTTTTTAAACGAGGCATCATTGCCTCACATTTTAATTAACACCACAAATTAGGAATCAAAAACCATTCGTTCATGGTAGCTTAATAAAGAAAATTTTCATATTAACCAGCTGCCGTGGCACTTTGATACAAGGCGGCACAACGTGCACCCGAGCGACAGTAAGCTAAAACCGGTGCTGGCATGGTTTGCAATAACTCAGCAAATCGGGCCACATCGTCAGTCGTCATTTGGCCACTAATGACCGGTTGGTACTCAACGCGAAGCCCTGCAGCCCGAGCCGCGTCAGATACCGATTGAGCGGTTGGTTGATCAGCACCACCTTCAAAATCAGGTCGGTTAATGATGACACTCTTGTAGCCTAACTTGGCGACAGCTTCCATATCATCAGGCCCTAACTGCGGGGCAACAGAAAAGTCAGACGTGATAAGGTTTACGGGGGTAGACATGAAATCAGTGCTCCTAATCATTAATGTGTTAATTTTTACATAGTATTTTGAACCATCAATCCGCATAGTAGGTAAAAAACTTGATGCGCACTGCAAATGTTGCCATTTGGCATGTCAATCCAACTAGTCTGACACAACCTGAGTGCATTACAACTTTAAAAACTTGGTTGTCTCATGTTGAAGCTGAACGCATGATGCGATTCCATCATGCTAAGCATCAACATGCCTTTTTAGTCAGCCACGCCCTCAAAAGGGCAGTCTTGGCACAAATTTTAAACTTACACCCT
>CALBMZ010000004.1 GCA_937896225.1 uncultured Alcaligenaceae bacterium
TTGGACCACAAGATCTGGCGGCCTCGATGGGCTATTTGGGTCAACCATCAGCACCCGCAGTTCAGGCCCAAATGCAGTCGCTTACAAAGCGTATTCTTTCAATGAATAAAATAGTCGGTATTTTGGCTGCTGATGAGAACGATGCTAAACGTTATCGCGATTGGGGTGTTACTTTTGTCGGTGTTGGTTCTGATCAAGGTTTTATTAAGCGGTCTTCAGCTCAAGTATTGAAAGCGCTTCGTGACTCATGAATGGATTGAGGAGCGAAGTTCATCATCCTTCAACTTTATGATTGATTGATCATCACCTCATAAACGATTTGACCCACTTTTTTAGCAAGCCCCTCTGAATAATGCTTGCCAATATCGATTCTAACTAAGGGCGTCATTCATTCTCCGGTTTCTAGAAAATGAGACGACTATTTAAAAAAATTAAACTTCGCCCGTGTATTCACCGCGAGCGGGGTAGTCTTTTGCTAAAGCAAAGTCAATTGCGCCCACTAAATCAGAAAATATCGGGCGTGCAAAAGGCATCGTTTGAACTGCACCGTAATACAGCGAGGTATCAGGACGAATGATATAGACCGCTGGTTCTGAGAACAGTACGGGTTCTTCAATGCCAATTGATGTGAGGCCGCGAGAAGTGCTGATGTACAAACCCCACTGACGTGCAACGGTTAACGGCAGGTCATAACCCATTCTGAACTCAGGTGCGTTTAACTTGGCTGCCATTTTCTCAGCACGTTCTTTGGTGTCACTTGAAATGGCAATGACTTTTACGCCCCGTTTTTCAAATTCAGGCACTAAACGTGCCAATTCCAATAAATACTTTGCGCATATTGGGCAGTGTAGGCCACGATAAAACACGATTAACGTAAAGTGAGTAGCTGCATCAGTTGACGAGTTAAAAACGCCATGATGTAGGGTCGGCACGCTTAAGGCGGGGGTAAGTTCACGGGGTAACAACATATAAACCTCTCTAAAAAATGATTGTTGTGGCATTATGCTAGACTAAATGCAACAATATGTTCATATTTATTTGCT
>CALBMZ010000005.1 GCA_937896225.1 uncultured Alcaligenaceae bacterium
TTACCTGCCAACGAATCAAGGCGCTCGCCAAGACGAGGAAACAACGCCAAAACACGGTCGCGATCTTGATTAAATACTTTCGCAGACTGGACCATGCCACCGACTCGCAGATTATCTTGCACGGTTAAGTCTTTGAACAAGCGCCGCCCTTCTGGTGAAATAGCCATACCACGGCGCACGCGTTCAGTCGCACCGAGTGCACTGATGTCTTCACCATCTAAAATGAGTTTGCCGCCTTGCTGCATCACATGCCCTGCCAGACACATGAGCGTAGACGATTTACCAGCGCCGTTTGCCCCCAACAGCCCCGTCATGGTACCCGCGCGTAAAGTCAGAGACAAACTATGCACCGATTGAAAAGGTCCGTAACCACACGATAACGACTGAAGCTCAAGCATGTTCCGCCGCCCCCTTCATATGTTTAGCATGATCACTTTGTCCAGCCGCACCTGACCCTAAGTAGGCTGTTCGCACATCTGGGTCGCTCATGACGGTATGAGGTTCACCTTCACCAATTTTTTTGCCATTATCTAGCACCACTAAACGACGACATATACGCAAAATCTCGTGCAGATTGTGTTCAATGAGCAAAATGGTTAAGCCTTGCTGGTTAATATCAGCAATCGTAGTGGCCAAGGCTTTGGCCTCTTGCGTATTCAATCCTGCCAGCGGTTCATCAAGCAGTAATAACTTGGGTTTAAGTGCAAGCGCGCGCGCCAACTCTAAGCGTTTCAGCACACCTAATGGCTGAATACCAGGGCTTTGCAAACTTAAAGAATCAATACCAACGCGGGCTAATTCCGCATGGGCCAAAGCCAGCTCTTTAGCATCTGAAACATTAAGTAATGCACTTAAAGGGCTGGCTGTTTTATGGTGAGCAGCAGCCATCGCCACGTTTGCGGCAATACTGATGTCGCGTAACGGTTTGACCAATTGCTGTGAAAGCGACAAACCACGACGAACCCGTTTGTGAATCGGTAAGCCATTTAGTGACTCACCCTCTAAATAGACATTGCCATGGGTTGGTTGCACGACCCCCATGATGGCACGCATTAAGGTCGTTTTGCCTGCACCGTTAGGGCCAATCAAACCGAGTAAGTCACCTTCATGCACCTCAAAAGAGACGTCATCTAAAGCGGTTAAACCACCGAATCGCACGCCAACACCAACTACCCGAAGTAAGGCTTGATGATCAGCATCATGCTTGACATCGTGTGTGGTCATGCTTGCTTACCCCTGACCATTGGGTTGCTTTTAAAAAATCGTTTAGTCAGTCCAGCCATACCATCTGGTGAAAAACGCATCATGAGGAACAATAACCCCCCATAAACCAATAATTTGTAGTCACCAATCACTTGAAACCATGCAGGCAAAACAGCCAGTAAAGCCGCTGCAATGATCACCCCAGGTACCGAACCAATTCCGCCAAATACAACCATAGACAAAACAGTAATAGATTCCACAAACCCGAAACTATCTGGGCCTATAAAGTTTAGGTGATACGCATAAAAAGAGCCTGACAAACCTGCTATAGAGGTACCTATAGCAAAAGCAGCCAATTTGTAACGTGGCACATCAATACCCAAGACACGCATGGTGTCTTCATCTTCGGCAATGCCGCTAAATACACGCCCCATCCAGCTTCGTTGAATATAAATACTCAGTGCCGCCGTCAAAACACACATCAACAAGGCCAACAACATGAAACCTAAGCGACCCAAACCATGATCAGGCAAAGACGATATGCCCAGTTCACCACCAAAAAAATCTTGTTGGCGTACGAAGCCAACAAATAAAAAACCGACGCCCATAGTGGTAATCGCTAAAAAGTCTGCCCTCACACGTAAAGACGTTAACCCCACAATGACACCTAAAAAACCTGCCAACAACATCGCTAAGGGCAACGTGGTTAAAAACGACCAACCCGCCTGACCCAACATGGCTGCAGCATAAGCCCCGACGCCCTGAAAGGCAGCATGACCCAAACTAATCTGACCACAGAAACCCGTAATAAGATTAAGTGACAACGCAAACATCACAGCAATTGCCATTGTAGTGATGAGTGAAATTTCGTAATTCATAATCAACCACCCTTATCGTTTGGCAAACAGGCCTTGAGGACGCACCATCAAGACAGCAATGAGAAAAGCAAAGGCAATAGCGTTGCGGTCTAGCACATTACCCAAATAAATGGTGCCAAACGACTCGATGACACCTAATAAAAGGGCTGCAGCCAAAGTGCCCGGCACAGACCCCAACCCACCCAGCACGATAATGGCTAGCGCTTTGTAAGATGTCACACTGCCCATTGTGGGTTCAACTAAATTATTCAGAAGCGCTACCCATACGCCTGCAAACCCAGCAAGCACTGAGCCAACAAAAAAATTAATATCGCGAACGTGTCGCAAAGAAATACCAAACGACTCAGCCATTTGTGGGTCACTCACCGTCGCTTGACAGGCTATACCCACTCGAGTGCGAGACTGTAACCATGCCAGCACAGCAATAATAATTGCAGTACTAAGCATGACCAACAACTCAGCTAGTTTGAACTGCAAACCACCACCCAACACAATTTGTTGTTGAAGCGGTGGTGCCATAAATGACATGCCTTGCGCTCCAAAAATGATTCTGAATGCCTCTTCAGAGGCAATAAACAAACCAATCGAGGCAATCAAAGCTACGTAGGGAGGTTGGCTTAACAAAGGTTGATAAGCCAACCTAAACATCATGACACCCGAGAAACCGGCCACCAAGGCTGCACACAAAAAACCCAACAAAAGACTGCCACTGGCATTGCATACTAAGACGCCCACATAGCCACCCAGCGTAAACAGGCTAGCATGTGCAACATGCAATATACGTAACAAGCCATAAACTAGCGTTAAACCCAACGCCACCAAAGCATAGATGCTGCCCTGAATTAAGCCTTGTGCAGTCAATTCAAGTGCAAGCATGCTGATAAGCACTCCAGTTGGTTACTTAGCCTTGGTGGGGGGGGCTAGCAAGACAGGGTCAGAAATTACGCTGTAGTGATGAAACCCTTTATCTTTCACAATTTGCACTTGAATGTCTTTTTTCACTTCATGCAAATCATTAAAAGTCAGCTTACCAATTGGCATGTCATAAGTACCCGAAGCAATGGCGTCTCGCAATGCTACCCCACCCTTACCATCTGTTCGCTTGAGTGCGTTAATCAAAACAGCCATAGCTGTAAAAGATGACGCAGCGACCATGTCAGCACCTTGATTAGTCGCTTTGCGATAGTCGGCCAAGAACGCTATGGTTGCGGGCGCCTTTGAATCACGGTCTAGTGACGTGGTAATAAGCGTACCCTCAGAAGCGTCACCGGCTATTTCAATGAATTTATCAGAGTCATAACCCTCTTGACCGATGATGGGTGCAGTAATGCCCGCAGCACGAATTTGACTAACCAACGGGCCTGCCGTAAAGAAATAACCCGATGCGTAAATAACCTCTGGGTTGTCAGACTTCAGTTTACTGACTAGTGGCCCAAACTGACGATCAGGCATGCCGTATTCGTATTCATTGATAATGGTTAAACCCAAATTGGGTGCCGCATCTTTGAAGCCTGAAGCAAGTGCTTTACCAAAGTCGTTTTTGAGCGTGATCAAAACCACATTCTTTTTACCCAAATTTTGTGCAAGCTTTGCGCCCCCGCGACCCTGTACCTCGCCCATAGCCGATACACGGAACATATAGTCACCAGCCAGGGTAATGTCAGGGTGTATGGCATATGCGACGACATAAGGTATTTTTGCACGCTGAAATACAGAGGCGGCGGCTCGGGTAGAGCCAGAATAAGAACCCGACACGGCAGCAATCACACCATCTTTTTCAACCATCTTCGTGGCAGAAGGTACCGCCTCTTTGGGTGAGGCTTGGTCATCGTAGACAACCAACTCAATTTTTTGACCTGCCACACCGCCCGAGGCATTTACCTGATTAACGGCCAGCTGGGCACCTTGTAAAGCAGACTTACCGTCAGCGGCAGCAAAACCCGTTAGGGGTACATTAAAACCAATTTTGATATCAGCCCAAGCAGTGGAGGTAGCAAAAACTAAAGCAGCCGTAGCCACCATTAATAAACGAAACTGTGGTTTATGAGATTTCATGAGCGTATCCTTTCAGGGACAATGGGTCGATCAGGGTTTTGCAGACTTGTATTACACGCCCGTTATATGTAAAACTTAGTCACAAAACCAGTTAAGTTGTCTATACAACTATGAGATCTCAATTTAAAGATCCACAACTTCTTTGTCAATGACATAGTCACTAAATAAGGGAAAATCCCTAGCTTATGAACCCCATTCGTTCAAACAAAACACTACCTGCTTTTCAAGTCATTAAGCAGTTTGTACTAGATCAAATTCATCAAGGCCTATGGAAAGAAGGTGACGTGATTCCAGGTGAAGCGGCATTAGCACTAAAGTTTGGTGTCTCGAGAATGACAGTTAATCGTGCCATTCGAGAATTGGCCGACGAACAAGTTGTCGAGCGCGTTCAAGGGTCAGGCACCTACGTCGCTCAGCAAAAATATCAATCAACTTTAGTAGAAATTCGTAATATTGCCGATGAAATTGCTGCGCGAGGTCATATTCATCATAGCGAACTGCATCAGTTGGAAAGTCGCCTAGCGGGTGAGTTTTTAGGTAAAGCGTTGGGTATTGCAAGTGCAAACAAGGTTTACCACTCAGTTGTCGTTCACTTCGAGAATAACCTTCCCATTCAAGTTGAAGAACGTTTTGTGAACCCAAAGGTTGCACCAGATTATTTGAAACAAGACTTCAACGCCCTAACCCCTAACGCCTATCTTATGCAGGTAGCACCCCTACAAAGCGTGAACTTTGAAATTGAGGCTCGACTACCGCCCCAGAACATTCGCGCCATGTTGCGCATGTCGCCACGTGAACCCTGCCTGCTACTTCATAGGCAAACCCATTCAAAAGAGCAAATCGCATCGGTTGCCGATATGTGGCACCCCGCTTCACGGTATCGATTTGCTGGGCATTTTTAAAGTTTTTTACATTAACGATGATGACTATTTATGTCGTGCCAAAAATCGTGCACTCGCTCGACCCCAACCCGTATTTAGCGCCTGCCAAAATCACAGCAAAAAATAAAATAACAATCACCACCAAAATAATACGGTCTATATGTGACTCGTAGGTTTCAGAAAGAGCCAAAGTAAAGTGCACGGCCTCATGAACCCCAATGGCCGCCCCTACCCCCGAACTCATGACAGCCACAATAAACATCTGAAACTCATGAACCAATTTTTACACGTCAACTAGCTGATGATTATCGGCGGGTTTTATCGCTGGTAAGGTACCGTTGCAAAGTTACTGAAGCATGGTTAAATAAGAACCAGCAAGCATTTTCAATCAATCGCTTGAAGGTACTTAAATTTACTCGGCGGCACGTGTCGGAATCGACCTAGGCCGAGCATACCTAATTCAGTTAGGTATTATTGCTTAACCATTTCAAAGCAGTCTGCGACCATTGGTTTTGGTGGAACTTGGGTATAGCAAACTTCTAAATTTTTTGAATCTGCCAATTTAAAAGTGGCACTTCCTCCCACTTCATTTATCCAAACGCCACTCTTCATATCTTTGGCATAAGACCCTATTATCATTTTTTTGTTGTTGGTATTGGCGGGAGCTTTACTACTTGTGGAACTTATATAGCCAGTAAAGTTTCGCCCCTCTTCCCTGTCGACAATCAAAAAAAACTCCATTTTTGTAAAGCGCACGGACTTTTCTTTGCCTGCTTCAGTGGGGTGATAAACATCAGCACCATAGACAGAAGCGTTACCCACGCCCTTCCAAGCTCCAACAAGATTAGGTGACGTTTGTGCGAACACTAATGCAGGTAGAAGCACTAAAGCCGTGATTATAAGTTTGGATTTCATTAATTTGCACCTAATATTTGAATATAAAGCAGCCTCTGGAATGCCACTTGATCTTAGCACGGCGTTGTTATGGCCTCGTCCGAAGACAAAGAAAACACACCCGAAGGTAAAGCGACCGTATCTCGTAATTCACTCAAGGGTGGACACCGCAAAATACTTCGATAAGTGATCCGAACCTATCATGACAAGATTGGGCAAGTGAAGACTGAACTTAAGTCGGCAGGGGGGTATCCAGTTTTAGTCCTCGTCCCCCCCTACCAATTTTTTCGGTATTAAACTATGGGCGTCATTCTGCCCCATCATGGCAACACATACTTATAGTTTTAGGAACTTTGAGAATTACCGCCTTAGGGTCTTGGCCCAATGCGATTGGAACGGCGTATTTTGCCGTGTTTAAGAAGTACTGCTATTTAATGAATACTAATGATCCCCCGTTAATCGGGTAGAGCCAGTTAGACTACACCCACACTCACATGACCATCGTAGAGGCCACGGGTTTAATACACGACATACCCTCAGCGACAAATGTCATTGCGTCGATGACAGATCTAGCAAAAACGTTGCTAGTCGAGGCGAAATGAGTCGTGTACGAGCTGAGGTTGAAGGGTTAAAGAACCCCTCAAAGTACTGTGGGCATTAACCTTAAATACGCGGCGTCTAAAGTTGCTAAGCTAAAATGAAAAGTGAATAATGATGAAAATTATTTTTTTATGAAAAAAAAGGCTAAATTAGCCCCCACATGTTGAAGCGTAAAGCTATAAAAAATTATGGAATCAATTATGACCGAGGAACGTTTTTCTTTAACCCGAATCTGCAAATTATTGACTTCAGTTGGCAACACACTAACAGTTTTGGGTTGTTTGGGAATCGTTTTAGGTGTGGTTCACGTTTTTGATTTAAACATCTTTTCTTATGGTCTTTCATCCGGAATTCGCATTATTGGTACCGTTGCTATAGCCGGTTGTTTGCTTAGTGCAATTGGCTACGGCATTTCAGATTACATTAATAAATAATTCATAGCAGGAGAAAAATATGTTTAAGCGTTCTGATTTTTTTATAATTACCGCGGTAATGTTGTCGTTTATTATTTCTGCCTACCTTTGGTTTGTCGTAAAAGACCAAGAGCAAGCCATTTTTACAGCCATCTGGATTCCTTCTATATTTACATTTGGAATTTACTTTAAATTGTGTGCTTTGATGGGGCAACGCAGATGAACGACGATGTCTTGTATTTACTTTACCCAGCAATTTTCGTTTTTTCGATGCTTTTTATCGGTTTGGTTTATACCGTTATCGAATTCAAAAAAATGGAAAAAGATAATGATAAAGATAAAGATAAAGATGACTCAAAACTCGATGATAAATAGCTGACAGTTTCTAACCACATTAAAGGTTTTCGCTTATATGTGCTCAGCGTTCTTTTAGAAGGCTTGTTTACACTGGTGATAAATTAAGCTTTAAACCCCTCAAATAAGTTTTTTTGCGGGTATTTTAAACGTGTAATTTACGCAAACCATCAAACGACAATTGGTTTATTACGTCAAATTTTTAGCATCAGTTCTGTCTTCTTTTACGCTATAGGCAGACTTTCCTGTAGCATTTCAACCGGGCGAACACCCCGACCGCATTAAGTAAAAAGGTCAACTTGTATGCATTAATACCCCTAATTCACCGGGTTTTTCTGTGCCAAAACAGTCAGTGTTTTTCAAGGTTTCAATGTTGATATTTGCCGCATGACAGCACTATCTGAATTTATAAGACATTTTGTCGATAATAGACCGGACGATGCTTAACGAACTTACGTCACAAGTCAAGAGAAATAACCACGCGTTCATAATCTTATAATTATGTTAATCATACTTTTATAAATTCGCAATCATCTCATCCAATACTTGATAAGCATTTAATCGTGCCACTTGTTATCATAGAGTAGATCTTCATACTTATTGATAAGTAGTGTTGGTAGTGTGATTTCGTGTTCATGATGATTTGAATAATACGCCCAAGAATTTCAAATATTTTCCGCCACATTCATAGCAACTAAAACGAGCACTACCTATTAAGAACCGATGCTGAGAAAGTCTATGTGTTCTAAAGAGTTGCGACTTGCATGTTAGACAAGACAATCGCATGATTTACCTTTAAAAAATATAATTTATGATATTCCATTATGGAAACAGTTTTTAAATTAGTAATATTGTAGTTCCTTGCAAATCCGTGCAATTCTTGCATAATTTATTTTTGTGTTTTTTTTAAAGCAACTCTATTTTCTAAAAATTAAATTTATTTTAGTATTACATTTCTGGGTAAGCTGTGCCCACACCACACTGCTTTGCTATTTTCTTAATTCCCATACCTTTTCCACACAACAGTTGAATTACTGTGCGTAAACCTTCATTAATTTTTTTACGGGTGACCGAGTTTTAATCGATGATTTGTATATCTTTTTCGTCACAAAAGTATCTAACTAATGAATTAGATACTTTTCTATTTTTTGAGTTTAAAGATTTCTGTAAGTTACTGATTTTATTTATTTATTTTTCTGGTGGCGCATCCCTGATTCGAACAGGGGACCTGCGGATTATGATTCCGTCGCTCTAACCTGCTGAGCTAATGCGCCATTGTATTTCACAGCTTCCGATTATATCATTTTTGCATCACTGCGTGAAACACCTTCTGATCTTCGATTTTCGGGTGCTTACAGGGCTATGATGTAGAGTAAGATGATTACAAACAAAAAAACCAATCAAAAACCTGTTGTTCGCGTGTGGGATTTGCCCACTCGCCTTTTTCATTGGGCATTGGCCACCTGTGTGATTGGCGCCATCATTACCGTCAACGTGGGTGGTTTATACATGGAATGGCATATTAGGTTCGGTATTGCTGCGCTGTGTTTGGTTATTTTTCGTATTGTTTGGGGCTTTATCGGTTCTCGTTATGCCCGTTTTACACAGTTTGTGAAAGGCCCAAAAGGTATTTTTGCGTATTTAAAAGGTTCAAACCCAAGCAAACCAGATGCAGGTCATAACGCTATTGGTGGTTGGTCAGTTATGTTTATGTTGGGTGTTATTGGTGCCCAAGCCTTCACGGGCCTCTTTTCAACCGACGATATAATGACGCAGGGGCCATTAAATGCTTATGTTAGTAATGCGACGGCTGAAACCTTTACGAGCTTTCATCACTTACTCAGTAACGCAGTCATTGCATTAATTGTTGTGCATTTACTGGCCATTACGATCTATGCTTTGCGCGGCAAACGTTTGGTACCCCCTATGATCACAGGTAATGTTCAATCAAGCGAACTCGCACCTAATACCCCCTCAGCTCAAGACGATATCAAGCATCGTATGCTAGCCTTTGTTCTAATATCAGTGTTGTGCGCTGGTGGTGTTTATCTTTGGGTATTGGGAAACGCTTTGCCGGCCTCTTTTTAAGCGATCGTCCACCCAAATTCCACCAGTTACCGTAGTACTGAGTCATTTATCAGCTACTTTTGTGATTTTTAAAAAATAATTCATACGAGTTTTAGCCTTGCAACCTCAAAGAATTCCGCTGTTTCCCCTTTCTACACCTCTGTTGCCCAACGCAATGATGGCTTTACAAATTTTTGAGGTGCGTTATTTACACCTTATTAAAAAATGCTATGCCGAACAAACTCCTTTTGGTATTGTTGCAATCAAGCAAGGGCACGAAGTACAAAAAGCAGGGGGAGAAGACGAAAGTCTTTACAAAGTGGGCTGTTTGGCATCGGTAGAAACGGTTGACACCATACACCCTGCACTGTTGCGCATTGTCTGCCACGGCAGTCAACGGTTTACGTTAACGCAAGCGCGCAAAGAAGGCCTGGGGCTTTGGTATGCTCACGCCACCGTGATAGATGAAGACCCGAATGTTGCAATACCTGCCACCTTACAGGCCTGTGCAGACAAACTAGGGGCTTTAATTGCCCAGTCTCAACGCCGCGGTGTAGTTGACCAACTGCCTATCACAACCCCTTACCGTTTAGATGAAGCAGGTTGGGTCGCCAACCAGTGGGCTATGTTGCTACCCTTAACTACAGAAGACAAAGTTTCAATTATGTCTATCAACGACCCAGTTGAACGTTTAAGCCAAATTAAACACTGGCTTGACCATTAACAAATTGGTTATAAAGGTCTTTTTCTAAGTAACCCTGAGCTTTTAAAAGCTGTTGCATGGCACGGCGTTGCGCACTGAAGCGAACAAGGGCTGACTCCATCTCTTGAATAGATAACTGGCCTAATGCGCCCGCAGTCAAGGTGTTTGACTTTAACGACTGGTAAGCTTCGTCTATTTGGCTTTTGGCGTCAGACAGGCTCAGTTCAAAACCGTTTATATCTTCCGTTTGAATCGATTCAAACTTTTTCGCCACATTTATAACCGTTGTTTCAAATAGCTGAAAAGCCTGACGCATCGTATCGTTCTTTAAGCTTACCTGAGGTCGTTTTAACACTTCTATCATCAAGTCTTGAACATTTTCTAAATAGCGCCTAACACGCAACAAATGGGCCAAACGGTCAGCGGTTGAAGCATCCATGGCGCTACGGTTCATGCTGGTGACAAACTTTTCACTGGCCAACAAGAGGCCTGCTAACGATAGTTGAAGTGTATTTTCACTGGGTAACGAAACTTGCGGTTTAACCGTTTGACTCACACCTTGCCAAGCAAAACGCATCATGCGCATGATTTCACGCGAAAGCGCTTGCGCTGCTAAGGTGGGCACAGGCAGGGTTGTTTCGTCAAGAAAGCGGGGGCGCCCAATATCGTGTTGCTTGAGTTCAAACAGGCCCCTTAATTTATTAATCAAATAATCGCTAAAGGGCCAAATAATCATGATCCCCATGACATTAAATAACGTATTAAATATTGCTAAAGTAATCGCTGGATCAAAGGTTGAGCCCCCTAAACCTCGCGTCCAATGAATGCCATCAATTAAAAATGGCAACAAGCCTAGTGCCACGATAGCGGTCAACACGTTAAAGAATACATGTGCAGCGGCCACCCGACGCGCATTGGGGGTAGCCCCTAAAGCTGCCAATACGGCTTTAAACGATGTGGCAACATTCGCCCCAATGACGACTGCTGCAGCCCCTTCCACGCCAATCAAACCGCCCTGCGCGGCCGTCAACGCCACCACAGTCGATGCGCTAGACGATTGCATCAAAATGGTTAAAACCATTCCAATTAATACTGACAAAAAAATAGTCGTCAAACCATCGCCTTGGGGTAACTCAACACGAGTGGTTAATTCTGCAAACCCAGTTTGCAACATAGCAATGCCCAAAAACAGCAAGCCAAAACCCGTTAATGCTTGACCAAATGCCCCCAACTGTTTGCCATTTCCCATTAAACGCATGAATACCCCCACACCGATTAAAGGCATAGCGAGTAAATCAATCTTGAGCTTTAAGCCAAGCATGGCAACGATCCACCCGGTCATGGTGCTGCCCACATTGGCACCGAGTAACACCCATATGGCACCCGTTAACGTCAGCAAACCCGCATTGACAAAACCAATCGATGCAATGGTGACAGCACTTGACGATTGCACCAAGGCTGTAACCCCCATACCTGAGGCTAAAGCAGACCAGCGGGTGCGCGTGGCACCTTGCAAGATGTTAGATAAAGTGGAACCCGCTGCCAGACGCATACCATCAGTCATCATGGTCATGCCGAGCAGAAACAACCCCACCCCACCTAAAACGGTTGAGATCATTAAGTACATGTTTCAACTCAACTTTAGGTTAACAGTTACTGCCACTAATGCAAATACTGACATACCTGACATGAAATAAGCTTAGGCGGG
>CALBMZ010000006.1 GCA_937896225.1 uncultured Alcaligenaceae bacterium
CTGCCCACAGGTATGTCAAGCGTGCCAGTCACTGCAACGGGGGTCAATTGAGACATACTGGCCTCGCGAGTATTGGGAATAAATTTGGCCCATTGGTTGCCTTGAGCAATGATGCTTTCTATTTCATCAAGCGGCACATCGCGCGTGAGCTTTATGGTTAATGCTTGGCTATGACAACGCATGGCACCAATACGAACGCACAAGCCGTCAATAGGAATAGCATCTTGAGTAGAACCCATACCGCGCCCAAGAATTTTATTAGTTTCCGCACCTGCTTTTAATTCTTCACGCGACATACCGTTACCTAAGTCTTTATCAATCCAAGGTATGAGGTTGCCCGCAAGTGGCACACCAAAGTGTTCAGTCGGTAGCGAACCACTTTTTTGCAAAGCAAGCACGCCTCGATCAATATCTAGAATAGCTGATGCTGGGTCTAAGAGCTCTAATGAAACCGATTGATTGATTAAACCAAACTGAGTTAAGAGTTCGCGCATATGCTGAGCGCCACCGCCTGAGGCGGCCTGATAAGTCATACTGGTCATCCAAGACACCAAACCTGCATGAAACAAACCAGATAAGCCCATCAGCATGCAACTCACGGTGCAGTTACCACCAATAAAATCACGAACCCCTTTTTGAATACCCTGATCAATAACGTTGCGATTGACGGGGTCGAGCACAATGATTGAATCATTGTTCATCCGTAAAGTACTGGCAGCATCGATCCAATAGCCATTCCAACCTGCTGATCTAAGCTTTGGATAAACCTCTGAGGTGTAATCACCGCCTTGCGCTGTCAATATAATGGGAAGCTTTTTAAGAGCCTCAATATCAAAAGCATCTCCTAGTAAGCCCTCACCCGCCCAAACAGGTGCGCGAGCCCCGGCATTGCTGGTTGAAAATAGTACGGGCTCAAAATGATTGAAATCACCTTCGTCGCGCATGCGTTGCATGAGCACAGAACCCACCATACCGCGCCAACCCACGATACCAACTGACTGTTTCATACTGTTCCTTAATGACTGCAATAAGCTTTACTAATTTACTTACTTATTGAGTGCTGCTGGCTTGCTTACTTATTCAGTGCTGCAACCACTGCATCACCCATCTCGGCTGTACTCAATTTTGTCATGCCTGATTCGTTAATATCAGCAGTACGAAAACCCTGTGATAATACCTGACGTACAGCATCCTCAATTCGATCTGCGGCAACCGGCTCATTTAAAGAATACCTTAACATCATTGCGGCAGATAAAATAGTCGCGAGCGGGTTTGCAACCCCTTTGCCTGCAATATCTGGGGCTGAACCATGACTTGGCTCATATAAACCTTGGCCTGATGCGTTTAAAGAAGCAGAGGGCAACATACCAATTGAACCAGTCAACATAGCCGCTTCGTCTGACAAAATATCGCCAAACAAGTTACCCGTCACAATGACATCAAACTCACGAGGTGCACGAACGAGTTGCATGGCCGCGTTGTCAACATACATATGTGACAACGCAACGTCTGGGTACTCTTTTGAAACCTCAATGACTGTATCGCGCCAAAGTTGAGACGTTTCAAGTACGTTAGCTTTATCTACACTGCATAGTTTTCGGCTACGCTTCATCGCCGACTGAAAGCCCAAATGGGCAATGCGTTTAATTTCAGGTACGGCATAACGCATCGTGTCAAAGCCTTCTTGCTCGCCTTTATAGGGGCCATCAGTAGCAATACGTACACCACGCGGTTGACCAAAATAAATATCACCCGTGAGTTCGCGCAAAATCAAAATATCTAAACCTGAAACAATTTCAGGTTTTAACGATGAAGCATTGGCTAACTCAGGGTACAAAATCGCCGGCCGTAAATTAGCAAATAGCCCTAAAGCCTTTCGCAAACCCAAAATAGCTTGTTCTGGTCGATGTTCACGCGGTAGTTTGTCGTACTTCCAGTCGCCCACTGCACCAAATAAGATAGCTGACGAGTTCTGCGCTAATGCCAGTGTTTCGGGTGGTAATGGGTGCCCTGACAAGTCATAAGCGGCACCCCCAACAGGTGCCTGTTCAATTACAAGCGCCAACCCCAACTCGTTTAGAACACGAACAGCTTGTTCAGTGATTTCTGGGCCAATACCATCACCTGGTAAAACAGCAATACGGTGTGTCACGCTTTGACTCCGACAGGTTCAACATTAAGCCATGGGTGACGCGCTAAACGCTCAGCCTCAAAAGCTCGAATACGGTCGGCATGTAAAAGGGTCAAACCAATATCGTCTAAACCATTTAACAAGCAATGCTTACGAAATGGGTCAATTTGAAAAGACATTACCCGACCGTCTCCGGTTTGCACCTCTTGCCTGACTAAATCAATGGTGAGTTCATAACCCACAAAGCCTTTGACATCATCAAACAGACGAGATACCTCAAGATCAGTTAAAACAATGGGTAAGAAACCATTCTTAAAGCTGTTGTTGTAGAAAATATCAGCAAAAGAAGGCGCAATGACGGCTCGAAAACCATACTGACCCAATGCCCAAGGTGCATGCTCACGGCTTGAACCACAACCAAAATTTTTACGCGCCAACAGTATTGAAGCATTTTTGTAACGCGAATGATTCAAAATAAAATCTGGATTTAGAGGGCGTTTGGAATTATCCATACCCGGTTCACCATGATCGAGGTAACGTAACTCGTCAAACAAGTTTGGACCAAACCCAGAACGCTTAATTGACTTGAGAAACTG
Source organism: uncultured Alcaligenaceae bacterium (assembly GCA_937896225.1). Taxonomy (GTDB): domain Bacteria; phylum Pseudomonadota; class Gammaproteobacteria; order Burkholderiales; family Burkholderiaceae_B; genus Algicoccus. The sequence continues at coordinate 2,728 of CALBMZ010000006.1, forward strand.
TTTTGGAATGATCAGGTCAGTGTCGACATTTTCGCGATCAAGTGGTGCAACCAACCCTTTGTGAACTGTAAAAGCTTGCATGATTTTTTTTACCGTATGTTACGAACGTCAACAAAATGACCCGAAATTGCTGCAGCAGCAGCCATAGCGGGGCTAACTAAATGTGTACGACCACCCTGCCCTTGTCGACCTTCAAAGTTTCGATTAGAAGTTGATGCACAACGCTCTTGAGGCTCAAGGCGGTCAGCATTCATGGCTAAACACATTGAACAGCCGGGCTCACGCCACTCAAAACCCGATTCTAGGAAAATCTTATCAAGCCCTTCGAGCTCGGCTTGTTTTTTAACCAAACCAGAACCCGCAACCACCATGGCCAACTTAACGTTCGAAGCCACACGTTTACCGCGAACAACAGAGGCTGCCGCACGTAAGTCTTCTATGCGTGAGTTGGTACAAGAACCAATAAAAACTTTATCAATCTTGATATCGATCAAAGGGGTGTTTGGAACCAATCCCATGTATTCGAGCGCACGCTCAATGCCTACCCGACGAGCGGGATCTTTTTCTTTTTCAGGATCAGGCACACGCCCGCTAACGGGCAATACCATTTCAGGCGATGTACCCCAACTGATTTGCGGCACGATATCATTCGCGTTAATTTCGACCACCCGATCAAACACAGCACCGTCATCAGACTTCAACGTGCGCCAGTAAGCCACAGCAGCTTCCCACAATGCACCGGAGGGTGCAAAAGGTCTGCCCTTAAAGTAATCAATGGTTTTTTGATCAACAGCCACCATGCCCGAGCGGGCACCTGCCTCGATAGTCATGTTACACACAGTCATACGACCTTCAATTGAAAGATCACGAATAGCGCTACCCGCGAACTCAATTGCAGAGCCGGTGCCGCCTGCGGTACCTATCACACCGATGACGTGCAAAATGAGATCTTTAGCGGTTGAGCCTTTGGGTAGGGTGCCTTCGATGCGCACCAACATATTTTTGCTTTTTTTAGCAACCAATGTTTGAGTCGCTAAAACATGCTCAACCTCTGAGGTACCAATGCCGTGCGCTAACGCACCAAAAGCGCCATGAGTGCTGGTGTGTGAATCACCACAGACAACCGTCATGCCTGGCAACGTTGCACCTTGCTCAGGACCAATCACGTGCACAATACCTTGACGCAAATCGTTCATGCGAAACTCAGTAACACCATACTTTTCGCAGTTGGCATCGAGCGTATCAATTTGTAGCTTAGATATTGGGTCAGTGATGCCCAACGCTCGGTTAACAGTCGGTACGTTGTGGTCTGCAACCGCTAAATTTGCACTAACACGCCACGGTTTGAGTTTTGCAAGCTCTAAGCCTTCAAACGCCTGGGGACTGGTGACTTCGTGAAGTAAGTGTCGGTCAATATAGAGAATGGCTGTGCCATCGGCTTCACTGTGCACGACGTGGGATTCCCACAATTTGTCATATAAAGTTTGTTTCATGGTTTTTTTCGCGTGTTGGCCCTATACGAGACACACTCGAATGCACACCCATTTGTGCAAACCCTTAAAGCGTATAGGGAAAACAACAATTATGCCATAGGGTATCGCTATCTTCATGATTTCAAGCATCTTGTCGCACAACCGCGACAAGAAACAGCCGTTGAAACCTTGAATCACTTCAAACTTTAAATTATTTTTAGTTAAATTAACGTTGTTCGGCTCAATGAGCTTGACAAGTTAGCCTATTTTTTGACCACATTGGCCTCGATGCCGCAAGGCATGATCGCAAACCACTATTGCCAGCAACGCCTCGGCAATCGGTGTTGCACGAATGCCAACGCAAGGGTCATGTCGACCTAAAGTTTCAACCGTGACTGGCTCACCGGCTCGGTTTACCGATTGGCGAGGCAAACGAATACTTGAAGTAGGTTTAATAGCAATGCTGACCAATAAATCTTGGCTTGTGGAAATGCCACCTAAAACACCACCTGCATGGTTAGTTAAAAAACCATTCGGTGTGATTTCGTCACCGTGCATCGAACCTCGATGCTCTACAGACTCAAAACCAGCCCCTATTTCAACCCCTTTGACTGCATTTAAACCCATCATAGCGTGGGCAATATCAGCATCTAAGCGGTCGTAAATAGGTTCGCCTAAACCAGCGGGAACGCCTTCGGCCACCACATTGATACGCGCACCAATCGAATCACCAGCTTTTCTTAAATTATCCATAAACGATTCAAGTTCACTGATAACCGTTTCATTGGCAGCAAAAAATGCATTGTTTTGAACAAACGACCAGTTTTCAAAGGGTATGGGTATTGGCCCAAGTTGACTCATGTAGCCGCGAATGATGACTTGATGATTCAATTTGAGCCACTTTTTGGCTACGGCACCGGCTGCAACTGTGGGTGCCGTGAGTCGGGCTGAAGATCGCCCACCCCCACGAGGGTCTCTTATGCCAAATTTTTGCCAATAGGTATAGTCAGCATGGCCAGGCCGAAAGGTATCTTCAATATTTGAATAATCTTTACTGCGCGCGTCAGTGTTACGTATCAGTAATCCAATCGGTGCGCCAGTTGTCATACCCTCGTAAACGCCTGATAAAATTTCAACTTGGTCAGCTTCTTGACGTTGCGTTACATGACGTGAAGTGCCTGGACGCCTTCGATCGAGCTCGTACTGAATATCTGAAGCCTCGAGTGGCATACCGGGTGGGCAACCGTCAATCACACAACCAATCGCCGGGCCGTGAGACTCACCAAAATTTGTCACTGTAAAAAGCTTACCAAGAGTATTGCCTGACATAACGTTCGCCGAGAGTTTGTTTGTTGGGTGATTACAGCTTGCTCTTTTGTTTAAAACTTAGCAGAAAGACCTCATTATGACATTAACAGATCAGCCGTAAAACTCTCGACGCTAGGGCAGGCTCACAAACCAATATCACACTGAACGCCATCGTTTATGTTGATGTGCCCTGCTCTTTAGCAAGTTTCGCAGCCAATTTAGCCGCTTTTTTAGCAGGCTTGACGTAAAGTATGGCGGACAGAAAAAATACAGAAGAAAATAATATCTCAAACCAAGCCATCAAAATCGATGGGCCTGGGGGGTCAGACATGACACGCACGACGCCTTCCATCAAATACAAAAGCACCAACATTGAAGACCATTGCAAAGTATAGTGGCTGCCTTTAGCAACCCCACGCAAAGCAAAAGCTAAAGGTAATGCCTTAAGAAAGAGTAACGTTCCACCCGGCTTGAGGGGTGCGAGCCATACTTCCCACACAATACAAAGTAAGAATAAACAGATTAAAGAAAAAAGTGCCGTATAACGAAATACAGGCGGCGCCAGCACAAGCTGACTTGCAGAGGGAGGTTGATTCATTTGTTCATCATTCATACTAATATTATGACTGAGTAAAAGGGGTTGAATATTGTGAGATCTAGCAACAAAGGGGCATTCAAAACGATTCAAACCATTTTCATGGCGATTCGTGACGATCGGGTTATTGAGGTTGCTGGCAGTTTAGCTTTTTCTTCGTTATTGGCAATTGTGCCGCTGTTGGCTGTTGCCTTAGCACTCTTTACTGCTTTTCCTGTTTTTTCAGAGTTCGAAGCGGCATTACGTAGCTTTCTCGTTGAGCAACTGATGCCCGAAAGCTTCTCATCAACCGTTATGGAGTACTTGAACACCTTTGCTCAGCAGTCTTCAAAACTATCAGCTTTAGGGGGTATTTTTTTAGTTGTCACCGCACTCTTGATTGTTTTTACCGTCGAGGCAGCACTTAATAAATTATGGCACGTTAAGGAAAGCCGAGGCTTAACACACAGACTCGTTATATTTTTTGTTTTTTTATTGCTGGGCCCCTTAATTGCCGGCGCAAGCCTTTGGACGTCGGCTTATCTTCTTCATGAGTCGTTAGGTTTAGCCCCCACTCTATCCATTCAAATTCGTTATCTCACCAGCGGCATCAACATTAGCCTCTCAACCTTGGCTTGCGCTTGGTTATATGTGGTCGTGCCCAACTGTAAAGTACTTTGGCGCCACGCTATTTTAGGTGGACTTATCACTGCTATATGCTTAGAAGTGATAAGGTTAGGGCTATCCTATTACTTGAAACAGTTTCCAACATACGCCATCATATATGGCACGTTTTCAGTCTTACCCGCTTTTTTAATTTGGATCTATTTGTCTTGGGTATCTTTTTTATCAGGGGCAACAGTTGCCGCAACATTAGGACACATCCAAGTGAGAAACAATCTTTGATGCAATAGAACAGTGAAGCAGGTGACAATAGATGCACTAAATCTTACAATGACAGAAATAACGGAGACAAATCGTGCTTAAAGTCAATGAAGTTTTGCGCGTTAAAGGCAGCACCTTATATACCTGCTCACCTGATGCCAAAGTTGAACAATCAGTTCAAACAATGAGCGAGCAAGACATTGGTTCTCTTGTTGTCATGGAACACGGTACGTTGGTTGGTATGGTGACGTTTAGAGAAGTCATTCGACACGTTCATAAAAACCAAGGCAAAATTGGCGATACAACTGTACGCTCAATTATGAACGACGCACCGATTAGTGTCTCACCCGCTACCGATGCAGAAGAAGTTCAACGACTGATGCTAACGCACCACGCGCGCTACGTTCCCGTTATGGATGGCCCGGTATTGCTTGGGGTGATTTCTTTTTACGATATGGCGCAAGCTATCGTTGCCGCTCAACAATTCGAAAATTCAATGCTCAAGGCTTATATTCGTGACTGGCCAATAGAAAATAGTAAATAAGTTTTTTACCGTTATCTTACTCATTACTAAGCGTTTTTGAAGGCTGGGTTTACATAGTTTTTTAAGTTCTGCCATGCCCTTAGTAACACCGCAACATCATCACTAGATAATGTTTTTTGGTCTGATAATGACTGTCGCCAATACCGCGAACCTGGCACGCCTTGCATGAAACCAAGTAGGGGACGAGCTAAAACCCGTAACGGTACACCTCTGTTAATTTGATCATCACAGTATCTGGCGTAACGTTCTATGACTGTATCTTGATCAGGCCTCTCGGTTACGTTCTGTAGAGCCACAGAAAGGTCTGACAAAATTCCTGGGTTATGCCAAGCAGCACGGCCCAACATCACACCGTCAAATGTTCGTAAAGCCTGCTGGCAACCCTCAACATCAACCAGGCCGCCATTTAAAACTACTGTTGCCTCAGGGAACTGAGCTTTAATCAATGCAGCGTCTTGATAACGCAGTGGCGGCACCTCACGATTATCTCGGGGTGACAGACCAGCCAGCACCGCGTTGCGGGCGTGGGCAATAAAAACACGACACCCCGTGTCGTACAAAGCCCTTACAAAATCACTGACTAAATCAATACTTTCATCATAATCAAGCCCCAGCCGATGCTTCACGGTAACCGGAATGCTCACAGCATCTTGCATGGCTTTCACAGCGTCGGCAACCAAATTGGGCTGCCTCATCAAACGTGCACCAAACTCCCCTTTTTGCACACGCTCAGAAGGGCAACCACAATTAAGATTTATTTCATTAAACCCCCACTTCTCCCCTAACTTCGCACACCGTGCCAACTCGATTGGGTCGCAACCCCCAAGTTGCAGCGCAACCGGTTGCTCAGACAGGTCAAAATCAAGGTGTCTAGATAAATCACCATATTCAAGGGCCGTTGTCGTGATCATTTCGGTATACAGGCGTGCTTTAGGCGCCAATAGGCGATGAAAAAAACGGCAGTGCCGATCTGTTACATCGATCATCGGGGCCACGCAAAGTTGCCAAGGCGAAATCTTTGATAATTCTTCAGTCATCACAAGATTTTAGCAGTCAAGCCCTGTTCATTTTTTAGTTTTTACATAAGGCACGCATTCAAACCCATTATGCCGATTGAAAAAATACAATCATGTTTCATCCCGAAC
>CALBMZ010000007.1 GCA_937896225.1 uncultured Alcaligenaceae bacterium
ACTTAGGACGTAATTTATAGTTCATTTTATTATTAATTATTGTCATGAAACTTTATGAATACTAATCAAACCCAACCTGATCACAACGCATATGACCCCGCTATTGTTGAATTGGTTAATCGAGCGCGTCATGCCCAAAAAATTGCCAACGAATACGACCAATCTCGGGTTGATGAGTTGGTGGCGGCAGCAGGTTGGGCCATCATTGAACCGGCTCGAAATCGCGAATTAGCTGAACGTGCAGTGGGTGATACGGGTGTGGGAAATGTTGAAGATAAGGTGCGTAAAAATCACCGCAAAACCCTAGGCTTATTGCGCGACCTACAAGGCGCCAAATCAGTGGGTGTTATTTCTGAAGATGCGGCTACTGGCTTAATTGAAATTGCCCGCCCAGTCGGCGTGGTGTGTGCCATTACACCCTCGACCAACCCAGGGGCAACACCAGTAAACAAAATTATCAATGCACTTAAAGGTCGTAATGCTGTCATAGTGGCGCCCTCACCAAAAGGTTTGGGTACGGCTCAGCGCCTCATTGAGTTTATACACGAGCAGTTTGATTTAATAGGTGCCCCAAAAGATCTTGTGCAGGTTTTGCCTGCCCCCATCAATAAAAAAGCAACAGCTGATTTAATGAGCTTGTGTGACTTAGTGGTGGCAACGGGTTCACAAGCAAACGTGAAGGCGGCTTATACGTGTGGCACCCCTGCGTTTGGTGTGGGTGCGGGTAATGTGGCCAGCATCATAGATGAAACAGCGAATCTTGATTTAGCGGCCGAACGCATCATTCGTTCTAAAACATTTGATAATGCAACAAGTTGTTCCTCTGAAAACAGTATGGTGGTTGTGGCCAGTGTCAGAGTTCAACTGCTCGCAGCGCTGGTCGCGCGAGGTGGTGTTTTGGTGAATGCAGTGCAAGCCCATAACTTGCAGCAGGTGATGTGGCCAAACGGCAAGTTGTCAGCTGAAGTGACGGGAAAATCAGCTGAAGTTATCGCCAAGCTAGCGGGCTTGACTGATATATCAGCGACTAGCCCGAAGATTTTGATGGTCGATCAGGGTGAAAATGATGTGGGTGCAGAACACCCTTATTCTGGTGAAAAGCTCAGTCCAGTTTTAACCGTTTATACCGTGCCTGATTTTGAACATGCTTTGCAAATGGTTGAACGTATTTATGCCTGGCAAGGTGCAGGTCACTCAGTGGGGCTACATACAAATAAACCAGAACGAGCGCTAGAAATGGGTTTGCGACTACCTGTTTCTCGCGTCATAGTTGATCAAGCACATTGCATCGCCACGGGGGGTAGTTTTGATAATGGACTGCCGTTTTCATTATCGATGGGTTGTGGCACATGGGGTGGTAATAATTTTTCAGATAATCTGAATTATCGACATTATCTAAATACCACCCGTATTTCTCGACCTATTCCAGAGAGGGTACCCACCGAGGATGAAATTTTTGGTTCATTTTTCGATAAGTATGGTGTGATTTGAAAATGATGACAATTTGCCAACTGATTAATCAGCAAGCTCAGCAGACTCCTCACAATACTTATATGCTGGAAGAAAGTAGCGGGCACTCTTTGACATATGAAAGTTTATTATCGAGCTGTGCTGCAGTGACTCAACTCGTTGCTGCTCGAGGCTTGCAACCCGGCGACACCATTTCAGTTGTGATGCCTAACGGTGCGAATACTTTGAGAATTTTATTGGGAGCAATGTGGGGTGGTTATTGTGTGAACCCCGTTAATTTGTTATCGCAGCCAGACCAAATGCGTTATGTGCTTGAACATTCTGATTGCAAACTTATTGTGGCAAGCCCTGAATGGGCAGAAAAATTAAAAGAAATACTGAATAGCTTTCCACGCCCAATTCAGTTGTTAATTACTTCAGAAATGATGGAATCGATACCTGATGAAACGCATGTATCAAATGATCAGCTTGAAGCATTTGCTAATGATTTAGAGGCTCAAGTTAGCCCTCAGACACCAGCTTTGTTAATGTATACATCGGGCACAACGGGCGTGCCAAAAGGTGTTTTGTTAACACAGTCACAGCTTGCTCATAACGCTTTGTCTATCGTTGCAGAGCATGGGCTGACAGAGCATGACCGTGTGTTGGCTGTATTGCCGCTTTATCATATCAATGCCTTTATGGTGACTATGTTAGCGCCATTGGTTTCGGGTGGTAGTTTAGCTTTAGTATCTCGGTTCTCTGTGGGGCGTTTTTGGCATCAAGCGTCAACCATGAATTGCTCATGGATCAATCTTGTACCCACCATGGTTTCGTATTTGCTTGAGCATGAAGCCCCACATGTTTCTACCACCCATAACATTAAATTTTGCCGGTCTGCCTCAGCATCATTACCCCCTGAGCATCTTCAAGGCTTTGAAAACAAATTTGGTATCGGGGTGATTGAGACCATGGGTCTTACTGAAACAGCAGCGCCAGCTTTTTCTAACCCACTTAACCGCTCAGAGCGGAAACTAGGTTCAGTTGGTAAGCAAACGGGTTGCGAGGCAGCTGTTATAGATAGTGAATTGAATTTTGTGCCCGACGGTGTGACAGGTGAAGTTGTTATTAAGGGTAACAATGTCATGGCTGGTTATTATAAAAATCCGGTAGCAACGCATTCTACATTTACACCCGATGGTTGGCTTCGTACCGGAGACCTTGGGCACCGTGATAGCGATGGTTTTTTCTTTATTACGGGTCGCATTAAAGAGCTTATCATCAAGGGCGGAGAAAACATTGCGCCACGAGAAATAGACGAAGTGCTATTGCGGCACCCAGACGTATTAGACGCCGCATCAGTCGGTATTCCCGATAAGCATTATGGTCAAGATATTATGGTTTGTATTGTTTTAAGACCAGATCGTGATGCAAGCGAACATGACATGCGTGCCTTTTGTGACACCCACCTTGGCAAGTTTAAAAGCCCTAAGACGATTCATTTTGTAAGTGAATTGCCGCGCGGACCATCGGGTAAAGTTCAGCGTCTTAAGCTGCCCGAGTTTATATTGAGCTTAGGGCAGGTGGTCTAATACGTTTAGTCTTTAGTTCATTGATTGATGAAATAAAAAAGGCACACTCACCTTGTTAAAGATGAGTATGCCTACTTACCGATAAGCCAAAAAATTAAGCCTTTTTAGGCGCCTTGGCGTAACGCAAGTAAGGTAATTTAATGTCAATTTCACCAAACTTTTCGCGAGCAGCTTCGTCACTTAAGCTCAAAGCCACAATCACGTCTTGACCCGGTACCCAGTTTGCAGGGGTGGCAATGGGGGCGCCGTCAGTGATTTGAATAGCATCTAAGGCACGTAAAATTTCAGCAAAATTACGCCCAACTGTCATGGGGTATGACATTGTTAAGCGGATTTTTTTGTCTGGTCCAATAATGAACACGGTGCGTACGGTTGCGCTATCAGCTGGTGTGCGACCATCAGGCAGGTAAGCGTCAGCTGGCAACATGTTGTAGAGCTTAGCGACCTGTAATGAACGGTCATCAATAATCGGAAAGTTGGCAGGTGCATCTGCAAAAGCTTCAATGTCACGAACCCACTTATGGTGCTCTTCCACGCTATCAACTGAAACACCCATAACCTTAGTGCCGCGCTTTTCAAACTCTTTTGATAACTTTGCTACGGCGCCAAATTCAGTGGTGCAAACGGGTGTGAAATCTTTAGGGTGTGAAAACAAAATGGCGTAATGATCACCCATCCATTTATGAAGGCTTAATTCACCTGATGTTGAGTCTGTGGTGAAGTCAGGGGCAATATCGTTGATGCGTAATGACATAATGAGTTTCCTTTTTAATTGAAAAGCATATTTCTTGAGCGGTTTCTAAATCAAGATGACTAGTAGTTATTAAACTAATTAAGGCATACCTCTATTTAATTACAAAAAACATAAAATGTATATTTGTAAATTACTATGGGCCCTTAGTTAACGGTTATCGAACCTATCGTTCAGACTTACATACAAAGGGTAGGTCGCTTGCCAGAATTGAATTCAAGACCAGTATGAACGGGTTACGCCGACAGTTTTTCAACCAAGGTTGCAAAACGCTTCATATAGTTTGATAAAAATTCGTGCGTAGATTCATTGGTCACATTACCCTGCGCATCAATCAGGTCCGGTTTGAACGTAATGTACGATTCGCCCCCCATTACTGTTGCACCCACAATACCTAGAATTTGGCGTAAGTGTTGTTGAGCAACCGCCGTGCCTGTCGCACCGGGTGAGGTGCCAGTGATGCAGGTCGGCTTGTCTTTCCAAACATTGTTGGGTTGCGGTTTTGAGCCCCAGTCAATTGCATTTTTAAGTACAGCGGGTATTGAACGGTTGTACTCGGGGGTAATCATGAGTAAACCTTGGCAGGCAGCCACTTCAGCGGTGAAGCGGTTGATGGCGGCAGGGCGCTCACCTTCTAAATCACCGTGATACATCGGTAAATCAGCTATTGCAATGTTTTCAAATGTAAGTGAGCTGGGTGCTAGTTTGGTTAGGGCTAAACCGAGCAACTGGTTAATCGACTCATTGCGGCTACTACCAATGATCATTGCGATTTTAAAAGTCATGACATTACCTAAAATTAAAGATTTTAACCTTTTGACTTTAAGCGAAATAGAGCTAGTGATGCAAGTGCTTAAAGCCGTTCATTTAATTCGCACGCAATTTTTTAAATTTACGATATGCAACAGGCACCAAAATAATGGCTAGGCAGGCAAATATTAAGCCTTTGCTGATATTGCTTTCCCAAAGTATTGAAAGCTCACCGTTTGTCATTGACAAGGCACGACGTAGATTTTGTTCCATCATGTCGCCCAGTACGACCCCTAATACAAGAGGCGGTAGTGGTACTCCAAATTTTCGAAGAAAGTAACCCACGACACCAATGGCCACGACCAAGCCTAAATCGAATGTAGCGGAGTGCAGAGCATAAACCCCGATGTAACTGATTACTAAAATACCAGGTACTAATAGCCATGGCGGTACGCGTAACATTGAGGCGAAAATATTCACCAGCGGTATATTCATTAACAGCAACATCAAGTTGGCAATAAAAAGTGACGCAATTAAGCCCCAAACCAATGCAGGTGAGCTTTCAAATAAAGCGGGGCCAGGGGTAATGTTGTAAAGACTTAATGCACCCATCATGACAGCTGTGGTGCCAGAGCCGGGAACGCCTAATGTCAGCATAGGAATAAAAGACCCAACAGCTGAAGCGTTGTTGGCAGCCTCAGGGGCTGCAACACCACGCAAATCACCCCGGCCAAATTTTGCATCGGGGTCTTTGCTTTCATAATGACGTTTTTCGTTGGCGTAGGTAACCGCTGAAGCAACGCTGGCACCCGCACCTGGTAACACTCCAATAAAAAACCCCATCACGCCAGAGCGCACGGTACACCACCACGTAAAGGCCAGCTCTTGTAAGTTAAAAAGCTTACGTTTGCTTTTGGGTACATCAATTGACGTGCCAGACAAGACGTTTTCTAACATTTGTAGCATTTCAGATACGGCAAACAAGCCAATTACCACCACCACAAATGCCATGCCATCAGCCAAGTTGGGAATGTCAAAGGTGTAACGGTAAACGCCTGAGTTTGAATCAATGCCAACGGTTGCGATTGATAGACCAATCATGGCGGCTAATACTCCCTTAACGGGGCGTTCGCCGAGCAGGCTTGTGAGCGCACAAAAGGCAAATACCATCAGTAGAAAATATTCAGCCGGACCAAAAGCCAATGCCCATTTAGCAAGAATAGGTGCAAAAAAAACAATCCCTACTACACCAATAAAAGAGCCAACGAATGAGGACCATGCTGATATAGACAGTGCCACACTGGCTAAACCTTGGCGAGCAAGAGGGTAGCCATCAAGCGTGGTCATCACCGACGCGGCCTCGCCCGGTACATTCAACAAAATTGATGTAATACGTCCGCCATACTCGGCACCGACATAAACAGCCGCCAATAAGATCAAAGCACTTTCTGGGGGCAAGTTCATTGCGAAAGCAATCGGTATGAGCATGGCCACACCGTTAATAGGGCCCAAACCAGGTAAAACCCCGACAATCGTGCCAAAAAAAGCCCCAACTAAAGCTAACAAAAGATTAATAGGAGAAGTCGCCACCCCAAATCCAAGTACAAGGTGGTCTAAAACGCCACTCATAGCCAGGCTCGCAGTATGCCTGAGGGTAAAACAACATCAAGCAAGCGGTCGAATAAATAGAAAAAACTGATGCCCATTACAACCCCTGCAACAGAAGATTTCAGCCATGTACCGCCAAATAAACGAGCTACGCACGCTGTCATGAGGGCTGTTGCAATCATAAAACCCAGCAGTTGAAACAACA
>CALBMZ010000008.1 GCA_937896225.1 uncultured Alcaligenaceae bacterium
TCTGAAATTTATAACGGAATTTTAAAGCAGTGCGTGAACACTTGATTTGATGCCAGATGGTTGACCACCTACTGACGAATTAACCATATTCACACGAGACTGACCTTTTTCTAGACCATTATTATTCGCTTCTTGCAATTGACGCATACGTTGCTGATCAACAAGATCTTGAAGCGATACAGAATCAAGAAAATCAACCATTGTGCGGTTTAAGGAAGCCCATAATTCATGAGTCATACAGATGCCAGGACGGCCATCTGTACCGTTTGTACAGTCAGTCTTACCACCGCAATTGGTTGCATCAAGCGGTTCGTCAACTGCAAATATAATGTCTGCCACGGTGATGTTTCGAGCGAGACGAGCTAGAGTGTAACCACCACCCGGGCCTCTCACGCTGTCAACCAATTCGTGGCGACGTAACTTACCGAAGAGTTGTTCAAGGTATGAAAGTGAAATATTTTGGCGTTGGCTAATAGCCGACAAAGTAATTGGGCCGCTGTGCTGACGCAAAGCGAGGTCGATCATGGCTGTAACGGCGAAACGCCCTTTTGTAGTGAGCCGCATGACAATATCCTTTTCTCTGGAGAGTTGGTGAAGTTGAACGGACTAACCCGACTAAACAACTCAAGTATAGTACATTTCCGACCAAATTGCTCAACTAATCCCTAAAAACTATACGGGTATTTCTTTTTTTTAAACCAATTAGTCACAAAAAAACCGCACATTAAAGGGCGGCACTATATTTGAACATTCGAAATTGTTTAAACCAACCGCCCATCACTAAATTAGAGAAAAATATTGCACCATTAAAAAAATGTTGCACCATAAAAAAAGGGCCCTTAAAAGAGCCCTTCTAATTTTTAAGCTGCTTGATACAGTGTTGCCCGCTTCCGTACAAGTTCTAAAACTCCCTGACAGGAGTCTTCAAGGTAATCTAAAACTTTTGAAAACCCCTCTGGTCCACCATAATAGGGGTCAGGTACCGTTGCTTCTTCGAATTCGTTTGCAAAGCGCATCAGCAACATCAACTTGTGCTGATGAGGTTTCGGACACTGCTGCTGGAGTGCTGAAAGATTTTCCCAGTCCATCACCAAAATCATGTCGAATTCACGAAAGTCTTCGGGACTGATCTGACGTGCAACGCGCTCAGAAATGTCATAACCCCGCTTACGTGCAGCCGTTACGGCGCGCGCATCGGGTGACTCACCCACATGAAAATTATGTGTGCCGGCAGAGTCAGTGCCAACAACATTGCTTAGGCCTGAATCGTTAATCAGGCGACGGAATACGCCCTCGGCACTTGGCGAGCGGCAAGTATTACCCATGCATACGAAAAGAACTTTTGTCATCATGCTCTCAATTGTGAGGGAAAACCCGTAACATGTCTAGCTTTTTATTGTGGAAAACCACATATGATGCATTGCAACAACATCGCAAAAACATTTAAGTTGCAGACATTTATTAAAACTTAAATTTAAAAAGCATATGCCATTTAAAAGCTCTTGAATAGACCCTTCTCTTATTAAAAATAGCTTATAACGAGCTGTGGCGCCAAAGGTATAGCAGCTGATTCACTAGGCCCTTACTGAAACCGTCATATGCACTTGTTT
>CALBMZ010000009.1 GCA_937896225.1 uncultured Alcaligenaceae bacterium
ACATAATTTTATTCGTGCTGGCTTAGATCGTTCGCCACTATATTCTGGTGTGATTGAGGGTGTTGGTCCTAGGTATTGCCCGTCTATAGAAGATAAAGTTAATCGCTTTGTAGATAAAACCAGTCATCAGATATTTCTTGAGCCAGAAGGTTTAACCACACACGAGTTTTACCCTAATGGTATTTCAACCAGTTTGCCTTATGATGTACAAATTCAAATTGTTCATTCTTTACCAGGTTTAGAAAATGCTCACATTATTAGGCCTGGTTATGCTATTGAATATGACTATTATGATCCCAGACGCTTAAAAAGTAGTTTAGAAACACAGTCTATTAAAGGCTTGTTTTTTGCTGGACAAATCAACGGTACAACAGGGTATGAGGAAGCCGCTGCACAAGGGTTAATAGCAGGCTTGAATGCAGCATTACTTGTTCAACAAAAAGAACCATTGGTATTAAGACGCGATCAAGCTTATATAGGCGTCATGATTGACGACTTAGTTAATCGTGGTGTAACAGAGCCATATCGAATGTTTACATCTCGTGCTGAATATCGTTTAAGTTTAAGGGAAGATAATGCCGATGCTCGTCTAACCGAGATTGGTCGGCAAGTAGGTTTGATTGATGACCAACGCTGGGTGTCTTTCTCTTCAAAACATGATGCTGTCAATAAAGAAATTTCACGACTTAAATCAACATATGTACACCCAGGTGTTCTCGATGAAGATCAAACAATAAAAGTATTTGGAAAATCACTTGAAAAGGAATATTTGCTTGCTGATCTTTTGCGTAGACCCAATGTATCTTATGAAAATCTAGCAACGTTAAAGAAAATAGATGGTTCGTTGGTGTCTCATGTCGTGCTTGACTCAGTTATAAAAAATCAAGTTCAAATACAAATTAAATATGAAGGGTATGTAAATAGACAGAAAGATGATGTAGCAAAGCAAATAGGTCAAGAGTCTTTAGTTATACCGAAAAAACTTGATTTTGACTCTATTGATAGTTTGTCAATAGAGGTTAGGCAAAAACTAAAAATTCACAAACCAAATACGGTTGGTCAAGCATCGCGTATCTCTGGTATCACACCTGCAGCAGTTTCCCTCATAATGATTCACGTGAAACGATTTCAACATAATGATGAGCTTAGTCAGCGCGCCTCATGAACCGCAAACATAGTGACACAGAACAAAAAAGCTCAGGATTAGCCGCTATAAAGCATGCTTTTGATATGTTATTCATTAAACAAGATGATGAAAAAAGGCAAAAATTATATGACTATGCTTGCCTTATTGTTAAATGGAATAAGATTTACAATTTAACTGCACTAAAAAAAATTGATGACGTTTATGAACAACATATTTTTGATTCACTTGCCACGATAAACCCCATCAACCACTACTTAGAACAGCAACATATTGAACAGGCTCAAATTTTTGATATTGGTTCTGGTGCGGGATTGCCGGGTGTGGTAATTGCCATAATGTGTCCCCAAATAAGTGTTGTATGTGTTGATGCAGTTGGAAAAAAAATCGCTTTTCTTCAGCATGTCGCAAATACGCTTGGGCTAACAAATTTAAATGCACAACACCAACGAGTCGAAAGATGGAATACTAAACCTGCAGACCTTGTTATATCAAGAGCATTTTCCTCACTTTATAATTTTACAAGTTGGTCTGGTATACATGTAAAAGATAAGGGACAAATAATTGCAATGAAAGCCCATCTTTTACCAGCAGAATTAACAGAATTTGAAACACAACCCACATGGCAAATAAGTTATATCGAAAAACTTGTTGTACCAAATTTAGACGCTACAAGATGTTTGGTGTGGATAAATAGAAAAGGAACAGCATGAGTACAAAAAAAATAAAAGGCCCTCAAATATTTTGTATCGCCAACCAAAAAGGTGGGGTTGGTAAAACAACAACAGCCATAAACTTAGCAGCAGCATTATCAAAACTTAAGCAACGTGTTTTACTAATTGATCTTGATCCACAAGGGAATGCCACGATGGGC
>CALBMZ010000010.1 GCA_937896225.1 uncultured Alcaligenaceae bacterium
TCTGCCGGTGCAGTAATGGCAGCGCGTTTAAGTGAAAATCCAAAAATTAAGGTCTTGCTGCTTGAAGCAGGGCCAAAAGATCAATCATTCTGGATTCACCTACCGATTGGTTACGGTAAAACCATGTGGAGCAAAACTTACAATTGGTGTTTTCATACCGACCCCGATCCCAATATGAATGGTCGAAAAATATATTGGCCAAGAGGTAAAACGTTAGGTGGTTCAAGTTCAATTAATGGTCTGATCTATATTCGTGGTCAGCGCGAAGATTATGACGATTGGGCTTCTCAAGGGAACAAAGGATGGGGTTATAACGATGTTTTGCCTTACTTTAAAAAGTCTGAACACAACGAACAGGGTGCAGATGCTTTCCACGGTGTGAATGGTCCTTTACGTGTTTCAAATATTAAACACAAAAATGCTTTGATCGAGTCTTTTATTGCAGGTGCACAAGAATTGGGTGTGCCTAGAACAAATGACTTCAATGGGGCAGAGCAACTTGGTGCAGGTTATTACCAATTAACCACTTGGAAAGGTTGGCGTTGGAGCACTGCAAAGGGGTATTTAAAACCTGCCCGCACCCGACAAAATTTAACGGTGTTGACTGAAGCGCAGACCATGAAGGTTTTGACTTCAGGTAAGCAAGCCAAGGGTGTTCAATATAAACATGCTGGGCAAGTTAAAGAGGCTATCGCTAAACGTGAAGTTATCTTGTGCGCAGGTGCTATTCAGTCTCCCCAGCTTCTACAGCTATCTGGTATTGGCCCTGCAGCCTTACTCAAAAAACATGGCGTTGAACTCGTTCATGATTTGCCAGGTGTTGGTGAAAACCTTCAAGATCACCTTCAAATCAGGCTTACATTTGAATCAACTCAACCTACAACAAATGACGATTTGAATTCTTGGCTGGGTCAAGCAAAACTAGGGCTTCAATGGTTAATGACTCGATCTGGTCCATTGGCAGTCGGCATTAATCAAGGGGGGTGCTTTATGCAGGCCATACCCAATGAATCAAAGCGACCTGATATGCAGTTTCATGTAGCAACGCTTTCAGCCGATATGGCCGGTGGCAAAGTTCACCCATTTTCTGGTTTTACTTTATCGGTCTGTCAGCTTAGGCCAACGTCGAGAGGTCATATTCGTATTAAAAGTGCTGACCCGTTTGAACCACCCGAAATGCAACCGAATTACTTAAGCACTGAGTTAGATAGACAAACCAATATTGCGGCCGTTCGCGTGGCACGTGCGATTTCACAAAGTAGAGCTATGACGCCTTTTGTGAAACGCGAAATCAAGCCTGGTATTGACGAGCAAAGCGATGACGCCATACTTGAATACTGCCGAAACAATGGCGCCACAATTTTTCATCCAAGTGGTACCTGCATGATGGGCCCAGACCCTGCTCAGGGCGCAGTTGTTGATGAACGGCTTCGCGTTTATGGCGTTCAAGGCCTGCGGGTGGTTGACTGTTCAGTCATGCCCACGTTGGTGTCAGGTAATACCAATGCACCGGCCGTCATGATGGCCGAGAAATTGAGCGAGATGATGCTC
>CALBMZ010000011.1 GCA_937896225.1 uncultured Alcaligenaceae bacterium
ATCAGGGTCGGGAGATTTTAAGTCTCCTGTGTCTACCAATTTCACCACCCGGGCAACAACTCAACATTCTACTAGAAGTTTAGAAAGCTGTTTGAGCTTAGCGTCTATTTCAACGTTGAAACTTACATTTACAACCAAAAATTTTATGAAAACGTTTAATTATTCATGGAAAAATCGTTTAAGTTTAAATTTGTTTAGTTTAACGTTGCCAATGCCCCGATTTACCACCTTTTTTTTCAATCAATTGAACGGCACTGATGGTCATGCCGCGATCAATCGCTTTTAGCATATCGTAAACGGTTAACAGGGCGATTGAAACTGAAGTCAAGGCTTCCATTTCGACCCCGGTGGGGCCAGTGGTTTCAGCGCGAGCCGTGCACGATACTCGAAATTGTTCAGCATCGAGGTCAAACTCAACACTGACATGCGTCAAACTTAACGGGTGGCAAAGGGGAATGAGGTTGCCTGTTTGTTTACACGCCATGATGCCAGCTATGCGAGCGATGCCCAGTACATCACCTTTCTTGCTGTCACCTGCACGTACCCGTTCAAAGGTGGCGGGTTGCATTTGAATGTAGCCACCAGCTAGGGCGCTGCGGTGCGTATGCGCTTTGGCGGCCACATCAACCATATGCGCTTGACCTTGTGAATTAAAGTGGCTGAGCTCACCATTCGAAGTAACCGCTGACTGTGGTTGATCTACCGGTGTATGGGACGATTCAGGCGTCATGGCAGGTTCAGAATGTACAGTGGGTTCAGTCATGATTTATTTGCTTTGTGATCCGTATCAGATTCATGCCAACGTGCTTGCGCTTGGGCATCGCTGTCACGGCCTTTAACCCAACGTTCACCCTCTGGTGTAGCTTCTTTTTTCCAAAAAGTAGCTTTGGTTTTAAGGTGATCCATAATAAAAGAGCAAGCGTCTAAGGCAGCATGCCGGTGCGCGCTAGCGGTTAGTACCAAAACAATGTTTTCACCGGGTTCAAGCTTGCCAATACGGTGAATGACGCGCGCACCCATTAATGGCCAGCGATCATGGGCTTCAAGCAAGACCTCTTGCATGACTTTTTCAGTCATGCCCGGGTAATGCTCTAGCTCAAGCGTTTTAATTGGCTCGTCAAGATTGCGTTCCCGTACTCGGCCCACAAACGATGCGACAGCACCGGCAGCGCGATCACCTTTTAAAAACTCGTCATACTCAACCCCAAAATCAAAGGGCTCAGTTTGTACCCGTGCGTCAAAACGTTGTGTCATATCTTCTTATATTTTGTATCTGATTTACTGAATATTAAACAACACGAATATACTCTTATCGTTTGATCAGTCAAAATATTAGCCACCCGTCACGGGGCGAAATAAAGCGACCTCGGCGTGATCGGGTATGGGGGTCATTAAGTTTGCCATATTTTGATTTACAGCGACTTTCAAGGGCGAGTCGCTGGTTAAAACTTCTGCATAGTGCCCCGCTCGTGATGTCAATTCTGCAATTAAGTCTTGCACGGTAAACGCTTGGTCGGGTTGCCCCAACCAAGGTAATTCGTCTTGTTGCGTGCCAATATGCTCTCGTAACTCACCAAAGTACAACACACGAATGCTCATAAAATTAATCGCTTAACAAACGGTTAAATGGAATATAGTGAACCGTATCACCCGCTTGTATCGTTTGCCCGGCTGGCACATCAATTAAGCCATGCGCCCATGCCACACTACTCATGACGCCTGAGCCTTGATTAGGCCAAATTTCTAAAACCACAGAGCCATCGGCTTGACGGGCAGGGCGGGCACGCAAAAACTCACGGCGACGATCAGGTTCGGGCCAGTTAAAACCCGCCACCATTTTTTGACCTACTGCCATCTGTGAGGTCACAGGCAAACCCATACGGGCTTGTAAAAAAGGTTGAGCCATTAAAACAAAGGTAACAAAAGCACTAACAGGGTTGCCTGGTAAACCAATAAAATCAGAGTTATTGACTTTGCCATAAGCCAAAGGTTTGCCAGGCTTCATGGCAATCTGCCACAAGTCAATGTGCCCCATCGATTCCACTGCAGCACGTACGTGATCTTCTTCACCAACAGACACACCGCCACAGGTGATCACCACATCAGCTTGTGCGCTGGCAGTATGCAAAGCCTCGCGCGTGGCCTCTGGCGTATCGCGCACCATGCCTGGGTCGATTACTTCACAACCCAACTGCATGAGTGCGTCACGTAACCAGTAGCGGTTGCTGTTATAAATTTGCCCAGCTTGTAGTGGTGTGCCGGGTTCAACCAGTTCGTCACCCGTTAACAATATGGCTACTTTTAAAGGCGCTGAAACGTTTAGTTCAGTCAAACCAACTGATGCCGCAAGTGCAATATGAGGGGCCCGTAACCGGGTTCCGACTGAAATAATCTCACTGTTTAAAGCGATGTCTTCTCCGCGTGCGCGAACAAAATCTTGGGCTTGCACGACGCGGTTTATCGTCACAACATCACCCTCAGCGTGAGTGTCTTCTTGCGGCACCACTGCAAATGTCCCTTCGGGCACGGGGGCGCCGGTAAAAATACGGGCGGCTTCACCAGGTTTAAGTGCAGTGCCTGCGTAACCAGCAGCAATACGTTGTGAAACTTTTAATGTGTGACTTGACGCGTGGGGGTCCATGGGGCAAATGGCATAACCGTCCATCGCGCTATTATCAAAGCCAGGCACGGCCATTGGTGACACCAAGCTGGTGCGCAATACATGGCCAGCGGCCTCAAGTAAACCGACTCTTTTAGTGTGCGTCAAAATCGTGGCTTTTGCCAATAATCGTTCGCGCGCCACATCAAAATCTAATAAAGGTTTACGGGTTGGAAAGGTTTGGGTCGTCATGATTTAACCGCCCGTTTGCGACATAAATCGTACGATTTTTTCTGGAGATTCTTTAAACTCATGGCGTTCTGGCTTTAAGTGGATGCCCTGTCTTAAGGCCGCAATAATCGTTTCATCGTCTGCGTGCGCTCGCAATAAATCGCGCATTTCAATTTTCTCTTCTTGACCTAGACAAAGGTAAATGGTCCCATCAACGGCTAAGCGCACTCGGTTACAGGTTTCACAGAAGTGTTCGCTGATCGGGGTGATAACACCGACTTGACCTTTGCCGTCTGGCGTTTGCCAATAGCGTGCAGGGCCACCACCCATTTCAACAATAGTGGGAATCAAGCCATGGTTTTTTTTAAGATTTTCTAATATGGGTTGAAGTGATACATGCCCCGCTTCAATTGCAGTATGCCCCATGGGCATGGTTTCAATCATACGAAACACTAGGCCTCTGTCGTGACAAAAATTAAACATGTCTTCAATTTCATCATCATTGGTACCGGGCATGACGACCATATTGAGTTTCACCGGGCCTAAACCCGCTTCAAGTGCGGCATCAATACCCGCAATCACTTGTGGCAACACATCACGACCACATATTTTTTCTACGCGATCGCGCTTAAGGCTGTCTAAACTAATGTTGACGCGCTTAAGCCCCGCCTGCTTAAGCGCTTGCGCAAACCTTGGTAAACGTGTGGCATTGGTTGATAGAGAAATATCTTGAATGCCTTGCGAGGCAATGCCCGCCACCAAATCAGGCAGGTTTTTACGCAATAGCGGCTCTCCCCCTGTGAGGCGAATGCGCTGCGTACCCAGTTGCGACAAAATGCCTGTTAGACGAATAATTTCATCAAATTTAAGCCAATTATCAGGCTCTCGATAGTCTTTAAACCCTTCCGGCATACAGTAGGTGCAACGCAGGTCGCAGCGATCAGTCACACTGATGCGTACGTACTTTATTTTGCGGCCGAATGGGTCAATTAATGGGTTTAACACTTTTTACGCTCAAACTTTGTCTCTTTACAATTGAACGATACCGTAAAACATGACATCGCGTCATCAATGTTGTGTTTTAGGTGGGGGGAAGGGGGTGTCGAGCTAAACTTTACGCTCTATTTTCATTTGCAGCGGGGAACTCGTTAAATATCCTACTGCAGCGCTGTAGCGATCGTCATAATTCGCACGTATCAATGGCTCTAAAGTAGATTGCACTTTCTTATGGACTGAACTCCAATCTCCGGCATGTTGAAAGTTGCTCGTAATATAAGTCCAGCCATGAACTGAGTTACAGGCTTGTAAGCCAGTTGATTCAGCTCCAGCCGGACAAGACAAAATTCGAGAGAGCGTTTTGGTATCAACGTTATAAGCCCACAAAAAATTATTGATGTGCATGGTGCTGTCTTCACCAATAAACAAAGTGCGCATTTTTTCATCAAACTTCAGATTATCAGGATTAGCAATCTTATCTGGATTGGCAGTATTTCCCAGTTCATCTGGTTTTGGTAAGTCTTCACCATTAAGAACGGCTTGTAAACTAATAGGAACCCACTCGCTATCGATAGTATTTTGATTGGTATCTTTAATACGTTCTGACAACCGTAATTCCATCACGGCTCCTGCCTTGAGAGCCTTAGGCAGCTTGACCATTGATTTGGGGTCATGCTTAGAATTTCCTTTAACCATGGAATCCCTGCAAGCTGAAAGCGCTGAATAGATTACTCTGTCAGCTGCATTGAGGGTAGTTCCCTCCATCTTGCTAAAACCCATAGAACCACCCCGAATAGCTGCATAACGATGGGTCTCTAAAAAAGCAGCTGCTTTTTCTCTACCTAGTTTTACCTTAACCCATTGAGGCTCACCATTCAGATATACTTTGCTATAAGTCTGATCCATCGGGTCAGTCTCTGCATAACTCATGATGTCGCTAAAATTTAAGGCTGTGGCGAGAGACTCTATTTCCACGCTCGATGCATGACCTAGCTTAATCCACTCAAGACTAGTGGGCTTACTGGAGGGGCTTACTGACGTTAATTCTTGGTTCAATTTGGCAACATACAGGGTGCCCGCTGATAGATCTCTTGGGCTATCAGCGATAAACATGAAGTAGCCGCCATTGT
>CALBMZ010000012.1 GCA_937896225.1 uncultured Alcaligenaceae bacterium
TTGATCGTTAATGCTACTTAATTACGCTCAACAACCCGAACGAATTCAACATAACTCACTGGTAAGTAGACTTTAGTTGATTGATTAGGTTCAAAATTAACCTTAAATTTATGAATATCGCCCATTTGTTCATGACCATCGACTTAACCATACTTTACTCATTCAAGCGCGTACGGGTTCAAAATCTCAGTTCGACAACGAACGCATGGCACCCTCTAGCCCCGCCAAGGTAACAGGGTACATGCGATCTTGCACAATTTTTCCAATAATAGCGGTCGATTGTCGGTATACCCAAGATGCTTTCGGTTCAGGGTTCAACCAGACTGACTTGGGCCACGTCTGCACAATGCGGTGTAGCCATTCGGCACCCGTTTCGCGATTGTTGTGTTCAACCGAGCCACCGGGCTGTAAAATTTCATAAGGGCTCATGGTCGCGTCGCCCACAATAATTACGCGCCAATCGGCGTTAAATTTACGCAGTACTTCCCAAGTATCAAAACGTTCTGCGTGACGCCGACGATTACTACGCCAAAGCGTTTCATAAGGGCAGTTGTGAAAGTAAAACACTTCTAGGTGACGAAATTCACTGCGGGCGGCGGTAAAAAGAGATTCAATGCGGGCCACGTGATCGTCCATGCTGCCCCCGACATCGAGCAACATTAAAACTTTGACACTATTGTGACGTTCGGGCACCAGTTTTAAATCTAAATAGCCTGCATTGGCTGCAGTGCTACGAATTGTGTCGGGCAAATCAAGTTCAAGCGTTGCCCCTTGGCGCGCGAAGCGACGCAGACGGCGAAGCGCCATTTTGAAGTTGCGTGAGCCTAGCTCAACTTGGTCGTCATAATCACGATATTGGCGTTGATCCCAAACTTTAACAGCAGTTCGGTTGCCTGCTGACTCACCCCCCATCCGAATACCTTCAGGGTTATACCCACCGTGACCAAATGGGGAACTGCCGCCTGTGCCGATCCATTTTGAGCCGCCTGCATGGCGGTCTTTTTGTTCATCAAGGCGCTCGCGAAACATATTCATGAGCTTTTCCCACCCATGTTTTTCTAGCGCTTCTTTTTGTTCGGGGCTCAGCAGCTTTTCAATGGTCTTTAACAACCAATCAGAGGGAATCGGTTTGCCGGCCAACTCGGTGTGTAAACGACCAAAGTAGAGCGCAAAGGCGCGGTCATATCGATCAAATAACGTTTCGTCTTTTACCAAAACCAAACGCGACAAATGGTAAAAATCATCTAAAGTAGGAGCCATTAACGGTTTAGACAATGCCTCAAGCAACGTCAAATATTCTTTGACGCTTACAAGCAGTTTTTGACTGCGTAAATGGTAAAAAAAATCAAGTAGCATGGTATGAGAGATCAGTCGTCATAGTGATATATATATGATTAAGGTGCGCGTCGGGTCGTGTTACGCATCATGGTTGCCAGCCGTTCAAGCAGTTGGGTATCTTGTTCATTTTTCAGCAGTGCACCAGCCAAAATAGGTATGCTGGTGGCATTGTGTGCATCAATTTCATTGGCACTTAAATCTTGCGCAAGCAATAACCTTAGCCAATCTAAAAATTCTGAAGTAGAGGGTTTTTTCTTTAAGCCTGGTGCTTCGCGCAAAGCATAAAACGTATCGAGGGCAGCCCTAAGTACATCAGCAGAAACGTTCGGAAAGTGAACGTCAACAATTGACTTTAGTGTTTCACGGTCAGGAAATCGAATAAAGTGAAAAAAGCATCGGCGTAGAAAAGCATCAGGCAATTCTTTTTCGTTATTAGAAGTAATAATGACCAATGGCCGATGTTTAGCCGCAATGGTTTGACGCGTTTCGTAAACATGAAACGCCATTTGATCGAGTTCACGCAACAAGTCGTTGGGAAATTCAATGTCAGCCTTGTCAATTTCATCAATTAAAACGACGACTGGTTCATCAGATACAAAAGCTTGCCAGAGCACACCCGGCACAATGTATTGACTGATGTCAGCAACTTTGGGGTCACCTAATTGTGAGTCTCTTAGCCGCGACACCGCATCGTACTCATACAACCCTTGCTGTGCTTTGGTGCTTGATTTGATGTGCCATTGCAACAGTTTTCGCCCTAACGCCCGTGCAACTTCTTCTGCCAGCATCGTTTTGCCTGTGCCAGGCTCGCCTTTTATTAAAAGAGGGCGTTGCAGCACAAGTGCAGCGTTTACAGCTAACTTCAGATCATCAGTAGCGACATAGCGTTCAGTGCCTTCAAATGAAGGGGTAATTTGGGGGGTTGGGTTTTCCATATATTTGCTTTATCAACGTATTGCGTCAGATTTAATCAATTATCGTACAATCTAAATGTTTTGCTGACCAAGTGTTATTTGTCGGGCAACAATTAATAAATCATTAAAAATCTTAAGAGCTTACCCATGATTTTTTCAAAAAATATTTTTCGTTTACTTATCACAGCCTGTTTAGGCGTGTTTTCTGTTTTCTCTGTCGCCGCGCATGCAGCTGACGCACCTGTTGTAGGCGACCCCGTTGCCGCAAAGGCTAAGGTGGCCATGTGTGTGGGTTGCCATGGCATCAAGGGGTATCGTTCTAGCTTTCCAGAGGTCTATGCAGTGCCTATGATTGCTGGTCAATCACAGGAATACATTGTGGTGGCATTGAATGCCTATGCTTCGGGCGAACGCACACACCCAACGATGGTGGCCATATCAAAGAGCTTGTCGCCTCAAGATAAGGCTGACTTAGCCGCCTACTACGCAAACCTTAAGTGAGCTTAAACATGATTAAACGACTCGTTATAACGACTGGCTTAGCTTTTGGCGTATTGTTCGGCAATGCCACGATGGCAGCAGATATCGCAGCAGGTAAAGCAACTTGGGAGCGCCTCAATTGTGCTTCTTGCCATGGTGCCACCGGTGCAAAGGCTATTTCACCCACTTATCCAATTTTGGCAGGTCAGCATGCCGATTACATTCAACATGCTTTAACCGCTTACAAACGCGGTGCAATGGGTGCGCCTGCGACTGCCAATGTTCGCAAAAATGCCATTATGGGTGCTTTTGCTTCGCAATTGTCAAAGCAAGATATGAGTAATGTCGCGGCATGGCTGGCTTCTCAACCTGGCCCATTATTGGTCAGAAAGTAGTCGCCCGGCGCTTGATTAGCGCTAGGTACGTATCATTATTAAGTGCTTTACCCAAGCGCTGAGCTTCCCAAACGACTTCACCCAGGCATTCCATGAGCTCATGGAATGCCTGATGTTCGTCTGTACGACTCGCGAGACTTGTGTAAGCTGCACGTATACCGGGGGGCTGATCAATCGAGACTTGCTCAGCCAAGGCCAAGTGCATCGACAAGTGTAAAAAGGGGTTCGTCCTGCCTTGCTCAACCGAGTAATCTGTTTCAAGTGCATCATCACGACTTAATTCGGCATGGTATTCAGGATGCAATAAAACAATATCGCAAGCCATGGCCTCAAGCGGCGTGAGTACAGCTTGTTGGCTATGTTTGTGCCAAGTGCCAATGAAAAATTGTCTGACTTGATCGCGAGTGGGGTTGAACAAAATGTTGGTCTCTAAAATAAAATTTTATGAGTGATCATACCTAAAAGATGCACACAAAGAATGATTACCCTGCCCCAATGCAAAGCTTGGCGGATGATTCAAGCTATGAATTAATTTGTTTTTGTAAATCTTCAAGACGTTTTGAGCAAGCGCCCCCATTGATGGGCAATGCGAGATAAAATAAAACCACTATTTAAAAGCGGAGACACCATGTCATACCAGCATATTAAGTTGCCAGCCGGCGGCCATAAAATTACAGTCAATGCAGACTGCTCAATCAACGTTCCTGATGAACCGATTATTCCTTTTATTGAAGGGGATGGTACAGGCGCAGACATCACGCCCGTGATGATGAAGGTTGTAGATGCTGCAGTCGCTAAAGCATACGCTGGCAAGCGCAAAATACACTGGATGGAAATTTACGCAGGTGAGAAGTCAACTCGTGTGTACGGTCCTGACGTGTGGTTACCTGAAGAAACGCTTGAAGCCATTAAAGATTACGTGGTCTCAATCAAGGGCCCGCTTACAACGCCTGTGGGTGGTGGCATTCGTTCCTTGAACGTTGCCCTACGCCAGCAATTAGACTTATATGTTTGCTTGCGCCCTGTTCGCTACTTCAAGGGTGTGCCTTCGCCGTTGCGCCATCCTGAAAAAACCAATATGGTTATTTTCCGTGAAAACTCTGAAGACATTTACGCTGGCATTGAGTTTGCTGCTGAGTCAGAACAAGCTAAAATGTTGATCGAATTTTTACAAACCAAGTTGGGTGTGACCAAAATTCGCTTCCCCAATACCTCAGGCATTGGTGTGAAACCCGTTTCACGCGAAGGTACAGAACGCTTGGTTCGTAAGGCAATGCAATACGTCATTGATAACGACCGCAGTTCGTTGACCATTGTGCACAAAGGCAACATCATGAAATACACCGAGGGTGGTTTCCGTGATTGGGCTTACGATTTAGCACAAAAAGAATTTGGAGCCGAATTAATTGATGGCGGCCCATGGTGCAAATTTAAAAACCCGAAAACAGGTCGAGAAATCATAGTTAAAGATTCAATTGCTGACGCATTCTTGCAGCAAATTTTGTTGCGTCCAGCTGAGTACGACGTGATCGCCACGTTAAATCTTAATGGTGACTACGTTTCTGATGCTTTGGCGGCCCAAGTGGGTGGTATTGGTATCGCCCCAGGTGCTAACTTGTCTGACACCATTGCAATGTTTGAGGCCACTCACGGCACAGCACCTAAGTATGCAGGTAAAGATTACGTGAATCCAGGTTCAGAAATCTTGTCTGCAGAAATGATGTTGCGTCACATGGGCTGGTTTGAAGCGGCTGATTGCATTATTAGCAGCATGGAAAAATCAATTCTCTCGAAAAAAGTCACCTATGATTTTGCTCGTTTGCTTGAGGGTGCGACCCAAGTGTCATGTTCAGGTTTCGGCGAAGTGATGATTGAAAATATGTAATAAGTTGCTGCAATGTCTTATTAGTATTCAGTACTTAAAGCCCCTGAATGAAAGTTCAGGGGCTTTTATTTAACAATTGGCGCGTAAAAACCTAGTTCTTCAATACGGGTGTATGAGCGCGGATGGCGCAGTTGTTAAATGCGGTGTTTGCATCAAGTGCCACAACTTTTTTAGCGCACAACTACACCTTTCCAAAACGCGATGTGATCTTTCATAGCTACAGCCCCGCTTTTGGGGTCTGAGTAACACCATGCTGCATTTTCATTTACTTTGCCGTCAATATTTAATGAATAATAGTTAGCAGTTCCTTTCCAAGGGCAAGAAGTCTGCTTATCAGTTGCCTGAAAATGTTCTGTCTTGATCGAAGATCGAGGAAAAAAATGGTTGTAACTCTTCTATAACCGTATCGTTCCAGATGGCTTGCATAATTAGTTAACTCCCTAAAATATGTGTTCAGTGATCATATCAACGAATGTGTCAAGCGCAATATTATTCCTTTCTATAGCATTAAGATTAGCCGTGCAATTGAAGCGCACGGTTGACGTTTAAAATAACGCAAAATAAAAAACTCAACGTGAATTGAATACGTCATAAATCATTAAACTTAAGATGGTTAACCATTCATTCAGTTAAAAAATAGTTAAAAATGTATAAACAAATCAATAAAAATAGGAAGTGTGTATGTCAGCAGTGATTCATTTGGCGACGATTCAGTTTTTAGAAAATCATGAAATCAATCGTTCAGATTTGCAAGAAGAGGTTAAAGCAGGTCTTCTGTCAACAACAGCTACGATTCCTTCTAAGCTTTTTTACGATTTACTTGGGTCTAAGATTTTTGAGGTTATTACCCACGTTCCTGAATATTATTTGACAAGTAAAGAAGCCGAGATCTTAAGAAATAATTTAAACGATATCGCCCATGAAGTTGGTAAGCACACAACTTTAATTGATTTGGGTGCAGGTAACTGTAAAAAAGCAGCTGGGTTGTTTAAGTCGCTTGAGCCTAAATCGTACGTTGCCGTTGATATTTCAGTCGATTTTTTAAAAGATATCTTGCCTGACTTACAAAC
>CALBMZ010000013.1 GCA_937896225.1 uncultured Alcaligenaceae bacterium
ATTCCCCTAAAAATCTTGACTAAGTGTTGAGGGCTGATCTGGGTAGTCGGTAAATATCTTTAAGGTTTACGTGATTGATTTTCAAATTAAAGAATGCTTTAATATATTTTTTCAAATTAAAGAACGCTTTAAATGAATCGCGCGTCAGGTTTCTATGTGGTCTCAACGACCTTAGGCGAGTCAGTTAATGCCTTTGTGCCATACGCGTTGCCGCCCAAAAACCCGGCTTTAGTCGCTTCTGAATTTTATGAGCTGAATCGACAGGCTGAAATTGCACTGGCGCGTTTGGCTGGCGTGTCAAGTATGGTGCCGTCAGTTGATTGGTTACTTTATAGCGCTATTCGTAAAGAGGCTTTATTGACATCTCAAATTGAGGGTACGCAAGCCACGCTTACTGATTTATTCAATGTTGAAGCCGGCTTTAATGTCAGCAATGTAGAAGATGTTGAAGAAGTCACCAACTATTTAAGTGCCTTTCGTTGGGTACAAAACCAATTACGTGACCCCAATGGTTTGCCCATAAGCGTTCGTTTGTTGTGCGGTGCTCACCGTTTACTGCTTGACGGTGTGCGAGGCGCAGGTAAACAACCCGGTGAGTTGCGAAGATCACAAAATTGGATCGGCGGTACCCGGCCAGGTAATGCCGTGTTTGTGCCACCACCGCCCGAGCATTTCTCTGAATTGTTAAGCAACTTAGAACAATTCATTCACGACTCTGAATTTGATTTGCCAGCCATCGTGAAGGTGGCGCTTATTCACGCACAGTTTGAAACGATTCACCCTTATCTAGATGGCAATGGGCGAATAGGTCGGTTGCTGATCGCTGCACTTTTTGAGCATTGGGGTCTATTACCAGAGCCAATAATGTACCTTAGTGGTTATTTGAAGCAGCACCAATCAGAATATTACCGTCGCTTATCTGCCATTCGTACTGAAGGTGATTGGCAATCTTGGGTAAATTTCTTTTTAGAAGGTGTTGCCAGTGCTGCTCAAGACGCAGAGAGCAACATCATTTCTGTTGCTAGTCTTGTAGATACTGATCGCAAACGACTGATGCAATCATCCAAATCGGGTGTGAATAGCTATCGACTGTTTGAAATGCTACCAATGATGCCCAAGTTTACGATTGAAAGTGTTCGTAGGCTACTTGATACCAGTGTTCCTACAGCCACTTCCGCCATAAATGAGCTTGAAGCATTAGGTATCGTAAAAGAGTCAACTGGCTTGAAAAAAAATCGACGTTACAGTTATCAGGCATATATTGATTTACTGTCGAATTGATCGATTCTTCGGGATGAAAAATAAAAAAAATAATAAAAGAACTGCTTTTTATTAAAAAAGGGTGGATGTTTAACTGATCCCTTTTTATAAATTAAGGTGCAACGGTGTGATTGGTTGTTTTAGCAAATGGGTAGTGCAGATAGAAGCTTGCCCCGCTGTAAAGCGCGGTAGCTTGGTTAATCGCCACATCATTTTTGATAACTAACCAACCACCTTCTCTTTGCGCTCGCTATAACGGTCAACTAAGTATGTGGCGTGATCACGCGTTAGCAACGTAAATTTGAAAAGTTCTTCCAGTACGTCAACGACTCTGTCAAAGTAGGGTGAGGGCTTCATTCGATCGTTATCGTCGAACTCTAAATAAGCTTTGGCAACAGACGATTGATTAGGAATGGTGACCATTCGCATCCAGCGGCCTAAAATTCGCATTTGGTTCACAGCATTAAATGATTGCGAGCCGCCATTCACTTGCATGAGTGCTAACGTTTTGCCCTGAGTGGGGCGAACAGCGCCTAAGCTAAGCGGAATCCAGTCGATTTGGGTTTTCATGATACCTGTCATGGCACCATGGCGCTCGGGTGAGCACCAAACCATACCCTCTGCCCATTGAGCTAAATGGCGTAACTCAACAACTTTTGGGTGTGTATCGGGCGCATCGTCTGGCAACGGTAAAGCACAGGGGTTAAATACTCGAACATCGCCACCCATTAAGGTTAAAATTCGTGCCGCCTCTTCGGTCAGTAAGCGGCTAAAAGAGCGTTGGCGAAGCGACCCGTAGAGCAATAAAAATCTTGGTGCGTGGTTAGACGTAAGCGCCTTAAGCTGATTTACTTCTGGAACCTGAAAGCTTGGTTGATCAAGTTGCGGTAAATCTGATAAAGAAGTCGTGTTGTATGAGGTCATTAACTTGTTTTATATTTTGGGTTTGTGGTGCAAAAAACGGCATGAATCGTATCAACGGTGATTTTAGAGTTTATCAAAGCGGTTTGATTCAAACATATCAAAAATTATAAATTCAGCTCATTAATTTAGGGCCCTACCTATGCACAAACCAGAATACAAAATTAGACCTATGAATCGATCTGAGGTTGAGCTTTGTACTCAGTGGGCAAG
>CALBMZ010000014.1 GCA_937896225.1 uncultured Alcaligenaceae bacterium
GGGGGGGGGGGGGGGGACGGAAACGGTATTAATTTTTTTATGTATTTTTTTATTAAATGGAAGAAATTTGAGCAAAACTTGGGTTTGAAGGCTCAAAACCAAGCGCTTCTGAAATGCCTTGCGCCGTTTCAACGAGTTGCTTAACCCAGCCATCTTGCAGTCTTTGAGCCGGTGCAGAAATAGACAAACCCGCAATCAACTTACCCGAATCGTCGTAAATTCCGGCGCCCACGCAACGAACACCCATTTCAAGCTCTTCGTTGTCGCGAGCATAGCCATGGCGCCTCACCAGCGCTAACTCACGATCAAGATCTTCAAAGCTTGTAAGACTATTCCGAGTGCTGCCAGCTAATCCAGTGCGAGTGACATATGCCCTAACCTGCCTAGGCTCTAGAGCGCTGAGAAATAGCTTACCCGTTGACGTCAAGTGCAAAGGTGCACGCCCACCAATTGCGCGCACAACCTGCATGCCTGAACGTTCGCTCCAGGCACGGTCGACATAAACGATCTCGTCACCTTGCTGCACAGACAAATTGACGGTTTGACCTGTTAACTTATGCAAAAGATGCATAGGCTCAAGCGCTGCCTCACGCACACTCAGTCGCCCCCGTACCAAAGAGCCTAATTCAAGTAAGCGCATACCTAATTGATACATACCCGAATCAACGCGCTCAACGTAGCGACCCAAGACCAAATCATTTAAAATTCGATGTGCGGTTGAGGGGTGTAGACCAGTCGTTGCAGCAATTTTTTTTAATGCCACCGCTTCTGTTTCAGCTGCCAAAGCATCTAAAAGTTGCATGGCGCGTTCGATAACTTGAATCGTGATCTGAGGTTTAACTGCCGGCAAAGCGTTATCGGCGTTAAGGTGTAAAGGCTTTCTAGTCGGAATATGATTCATGGTGAGGTTTGATGGGCCAAGCGGCTACTCACTTTTATTTTTCAGAAAAGGCTATTGTATTCCATATTATGAAAACCTAGCGCCCAAGTTTTGAGCCTGTTCTCGCAAATACGCTACGGCCTCTTGCACCCTATCTGGGTCGCCTTTAGCGCCTAACTCGATATGAGGCGCCCCCCCTTCTTCGCCCACTGAGGGCAAACTGAAAGCTTTCACCCCTGGCCATTTAATCTCTAATGCTTCTAAGGCGGGGGTGATACGTGACTCGGGCAAACCAAACACCAGAAAAGACTGCTCAGTATGCTGAGTGTGATGGTGTAAGTGGCCATATCGCTCATCAAGGGTTGACTCAAGCATGGGCCACGCCATGACAGGGAAACCCGGCACAAACGTATGCCGTTCAATATGAAAGCCTGGTATGCCGTTAAAAGGGTTTAACACCACTTCTGAACCTTGGGGAAAAAACCCCATTTGCAACCGTTGTTGATTTTCTGGAATAGTCATATCGGCACTACCAGACCCTTTAGCCGCCATATCAGCACAACGTTTTGCTATGAGTTTTTCTGCTTCAGGGTGAAGCATAAGGGACAAGCCCAGCGCTGCTGCAGCAGCTTGGCGCGTATGATCATCAGGTGTGGCGCCAATACCCCCGCAACACAAAACGGTTTGCCCACTTGCAA
>CALBMZ010000015.1 GCA_937896225.1 uncultured Alcaligenaceae bacterium
GCATTTGAGCATGCTATTGATTCTCATGCATTGCAAGTGGTTCAACCTGACGTAGCGAAGTGGGGAGGTATATCTAAATGCCTTCCCATAGCAAAAAAAATCATCTTAAGTCAACTTCGCTATTGTCCGCACTACCTTGGGGCTGGTATTGGACTTCGCGCTTCAGCTCATTTATTGGCTGCAGTCGGAGGAAATGGCATGCTTGAAATAGACGCTAACCCAAATCCGCTTCGAACTTTGATGAGTGGTCCGATTGAACAGGTTTTGAACGGACAAATCAATATCGGTGACACACCTGGTCTCGGCTCAATCCCTGACTTACAAATGCTTAATTCTTATGCCGTTGCTTTTTAATCTTAAGAAACCATCCTTGGTTTCCTATCTTTTAACAAAGGAAAGTTGATATGAAAATCTTACCAACACGAATTCTTTTTTGTTTGCTCACGCTATGTTTTTTTAATGGGCAATCGCTTGCTGCAAGTTCGACCTTTCCAGACAAGCCAATCAAAATAGTTGTGCCTTGGCCTGCTGGTGGACTTGTAGATGCGGCAGCACGTCTCGTCAGTGATAAGCTTCAAGCCGAGCTAGGTCAACCCGTTATTGTTGAAAATAAAGCAGGTGCAGGAGGAGCGCTGGGGGCTAACATAGTGGCTAAATCTGATCCTGATGGTTACACTTTGTTGCTATCTACTAGTGCTCTGAATATGAATGTGGCGCTAGGTACAAAGTTGCCTTTTAACTTTACAAAAGATCTTGAGCCCATTGCCCTAGTCGCATTAGCACCTTCTTTTCTAGTTGTCAGTTCATCTTCAAATATTAAAACAGTTAAAGAGTTAGTTGCCAATGCTAAGGCTAATCCAGGTAAGTCTTTTTACGCATCAGCTGGACAGGGAACACCAGCCCATCTTTCCGCCGAACTTTTTAAAACAGTGATGGTGCTTGACATCGTCCATGTGCCATACAAGGGTGGTCCGCCAGCCATGATTGATCAGATTGCTGGCCTGATTGATTTTCACTTTGCAAATGCTTCTGTTGCGCTGCCACAAATTAAAGCAGGTAAGGTACGTGCGCTGGCAGTAACCAGTTCAAATCGATTCCCGACACTGCCAGACGTTCCAACTATGGTTCAAGCGGGTGTGCCAAACTTTGAAGCTGATCAGTGGCTTGGCATATTCGCACCAAAAGGTACACCAAGCGCCATCATCGAAAAGCTACGGTTGAAAATAAATTCTATTGTGGCACTCAATACCGTTAAAGAAAATATGATTCTCAAAGGTATGAACCCCGCCCCTGCTATGAACCCAGAAGCGTTACAGACTTATTTAAATCAAGACTTAAATAAGTGGACTGGTGTCGTCAAGGTTGCAAATATTAAGTTGAACTAAAGACTTCATCATGCATAAAGCAATAGGAAAACATTACGATTACATTATTATTGGTGCAGGGTCGGCAGGTTGTGTTTTGGCTAATCGCCTAAGCGCAAACCCTGCAAACCGTGTGTTGTTAGTTGAGTCTGGCGGGGAAGTTAATAGTCTGTGGCTTAAACTACCAGTAGGCTACTTTCGAACGATTTATAATCGTAGATATACTTGGCAATTTGGGGTCGATCCACAGTCTTCAACTGGAAACCGAAAGATTGTTTGGCCACGTGGTCGTGTTCTTGGCGGGTCAAGTTCAATTAATGGCTTACTCTACATTAGAGGCCAGCATGCAGACTTTGATGATTGGGCTGCACAAGGTTGTCTTGGTTGGGGTTACGAAGATGTGCTGCCTTATTTCAAAAAGTCTGAACGTTATAAGGGTGGTGAAACGACTTACCACGGTGCATCAGGAGAACTTGGTGTTTCAGACCTTCGCAACGATCACCCTTACTGCAAGGCATGGATCGAAGCTGCCGTGCAAGCGGGCTATGGTCGAAATCCAGACTTTAATGGTGAGCGTACAGAGGGGGTAGGGGCTTACCAACTAACCTTGCAAGGTCACTGGCGCTCTAGCGCTGCATCTGCATTTTTATCGCCCATACGGCATCGTTCAAATTTAACGGTTAAAACAGATGTTCAAGTCACCCGTATTATTATAGAAAATGAACGAGCAGTGGGTATCGAATGGGTCAAAAATGACAATACCTCAACGGTATATCAAACTCGAGCAGAGGCCGAAGTAATATTGTCAGCAGGTGCTTTGCAATCGCCACAATTATTGCAGTTATCGGGTATAGGCTCAGCAAACTTGCTTAGTCAACACGGCATTGCCGTTCATGTCGATTCCCCTAATGTTGGCGCTAACTTACAAGATCATTATCAAGCGCGCGTGATTGTTAAACTGCGCAAAAAAATGTCACTTAACGATCAGGTTCGTAGCCCTTTAGGGCTCGCTTCAATGGGTGCAAAGTGGTTGTTTGGTCAGCGTGGCCCCCTTACGGTTGGGGCAGGACAAGTGGGTGGCATGGTGTGCACTAAATATGCCCAAAATGAACGACCCGATATTTTATTTAATGTCATGCCACTTTCAGTTGACACACCAGGTGATCCTTTACACAAATTTTCTGGGTTTTCGGCGGCTGTCACACAATGTCGACCACTATCGCGTGGTAGTGTAAATATTCGTTCAGGTGACCCTTTGCAGGCTCCCCAGATCATTTCGAATTATTTGACTGAACCTCACGACGCTAAAGTTTTGGTGGAAGGCCTCAAACAACTGCGTGATATATATCAACAACCTGCTTTTCGAGACCTCATTACTTCAGATGAGTACATGCCAGGCAACGCCATGCAAACAGATGCTGAGATAGAGAATTTTGCACGTAATAAAGGTGGCACCCTGTATCACCCCGTTGGCACTTGCCGGATGGGATCTGATATGGATTCAGTTGTTGATTCAGAGCTTCGGGTTCGCGGCGTCTCTGGGTTGCGCGTTATCGACGCCTCAGTTATGCCTCACTTGGTATCTACTAATACCAATGCTGCCGCCATCATGATTGGTGAAAAAGGCGCAGCACTTGTTATGGGTTCAAAACGTTAACGGCCTCTACAATACTGAGCAAAAATACATCTGATACGTTTTTTTTCAATGCGACATGAAACTGAATACGATTCATCTTTTTGTGGGTAAGTTTGAGCTGTTAGTTGAACACCCAATATATCACTAACGGTAACTTTGATAAACACTTGGTTTGCCGCTGATGCTAATGAGTAAAACATCGTAGGGGTCTTTTCTGCCACCGTATTCGGGGCCATTCATGCCAGGGCTACCCACGGGCATAGCTGGAACCGCAAGCCCAATGGCCATGGGTTTTTCGGCTAATATTTTTTTGATTTCTGAGGCGGGTACGTGACCCTCAATCGTGTAACCGCCAATTAAGGCGGTGTGGCATGATGTGAACGCAGCTGGCATGCCCAGTTTTTTACGCATAGCATCGTGACCTACGGTGTAAGCTTTTACAACAAAACCGTTTTGCTCTAGATGGTTGGCCCAATCGGTACAGCAACCACAGGTTGGGCTTTTCCACATTTCAATCACGGGCTTGTCTGCCATGGCAAAACTGATGGCGGGCAAGCACACCAAACCTAGAGTAAGTGCACGGCGGTTAAAGCTGATTTTGTTCATGGGTTTCATAGAAACTCTCTTAGTCATAAGTAGTTGCTAAACATTGACAGTAGCAGTATTTTACGGTGGAGATGATGGATGTTGAAGGCAACAAAAGGTTATAGAAGGTCGGTTTAGGTTGAATAAAGTTAGGGGCTTTTTTTCACAACTTTTGTGACAAAGAGTGCATCATTTTCTTGCATTGCTACAAAATCAATCTTATCACCCACTTTTAAGCCGTCGAGAGTTGATTTGGGTTTAGCAGTGAAAACCATGGTCATTGGTGGCATATCAATTGATTTAATTTCGCCATGGCGAATCGTTACTTTACCTGCTGACGTGTCAATACGGGTAATCTGGCCTTGTGCCATACCTGTTTGCGCAAAGCTTGAAACTGAAAATGCTGAGACGCATATGATGAGGCTGCCTAAAACACGTTTAATGACTGAATTTTGCATGAATCTTCCTTTGAATGAATAACTTAAAAAATTACTAATTAACCAATATCACTTACTAGCCTCTCGATGCTTGCTGCATATGATTTAGTCAACGACAATAGTGCCTTTCATACCCGCTTGAAAATGGCCAGGCAAAAGGCAGGCAAATTCAAATTGACCTGATCTATTAAAATTCCATATTATCTGACCACCCATACCTGATTTGACGTGAGCCATATAAGGTGAATCGTGCTCCATACCAGGAAACTTTTCCATCATTTTGGCGTGTTGTGTCAAGGCAGCCTGTGTACCTATTACAAACTCATGCAATACTTTTCCGTTATTCATAACAACGAATTTAACGGTTTCATTTAACTTGACGTTTATTTTTTCAGGCGTAAAACGCATGTTGTCAGTCATTGAAATGGTAATGGTTCGATCAACTTTTTTTGCTTCGCCGCTTATTCCCCAATCGAACTGTTGTTGAGACACTTGCGTTGAACTGTGGTTGCCCATTTTTTCATGTGCAAAGGCGGTACCAACAAATAATATGCTCATTAATAAGGGTAGCGTAATCATTCTAAACATTTGGTGAAGTCCTGTTACTAAAAAATTTTTTCAAAAATCAACATCCAGTTTTAAAGTCTATATTTCTAGGCGTTGAGCACAGCTTGATCACATATGACAGCTCTTATCAAAGACATTAGTTGTAGCCTTGATGACCGGCTGGTTTTTTAACGCTGGCTAAAATTTTTTGCGGAGCGGGTGCAGTCTCTTTCGCACGCGTTACTTTTGGTGTGTTGCCCTTCCACTCATAAGCCTGTGTATTGGGTGGTTGTTGGTACCAACCAGGGTCTGTATAGTCACCTTTTTTTAGGTTTTCTCTTACTTTTAAAACAGTAAACATACCGCCCATGCCAATTGGTCCGTAGGGGCCAGTGCCCGTCATCATAGGAAAGGTATTAACGGGTAAAGGCATTTCCATAGTTTTCATGTCGTACATACCGCGTTCACCCATCAGCATGTAATCGGGTACAAGTTTTTGAATACGGCCCACAACGCCTTGATGGTCAACACCAATTGTTGTCGAAAGGCTATGACCCATTGCGCCCATGGTGTGATGGCTTTTATGGCAATGAAATGCCCAGTCACCAGGTTCGTCAGCAATAAAATCAATTTGTCTCATTTGGCCGACAGCAATATCTTCTGAAACTTCTGGCTGCCGAGCCGTAACAGGTACGGGGCCACCATCAGTGCCGGTGACTTCAAATTCATGACCATGAAGATGTATGGGGTGATTTGTCATGGTGAGATT
Source organism: uncultured Alcaligenaceae bacterium (assembly GCA_937896225.1). GTDB lineage: Bacteria > Pseudomonadota > Gammaproteobacteria > Burkholderiales > Burkholderiaceae_B > Algicoccus. Next base: position 5,338 of record CALBMZ010000015.1, read on the forward strand.
GCCCACGCGTATTCGTACACGTTCACCTAGACCTGCAACAAGCGGACTGATTTGGGGGTAAACCGTGCTGTTGAAACCCCAAATATTGAAGTCAAGCATTGTGTTGACGTTGGGTGTTTTGCTACCGGGTTCAACATCATAAGCATTTAGTAAAAAGCAGTAGTCTCGGTCAACTGCAGGAAACAAAGGGCTTGAAACTTTAGGGTGTGTGACCCAAAAACCCATCATGCCCATGGCCATTTGTGTCGTTTCATCAGCATGCGGGTGGTACATAAACGTACCAGCACGGCGGGCTGTAAATTCATACACGAACGTCTTGCCAACACCAATTGGTTTTTGATTTAGGCCACTGACGCCGTCCATACCGTTAGGTAGGCGTTGCCCATGCCAATGCACACTGGTGGGCTCGGGTAGGCGATTGGTGACAAAAATACGCACCTTGTCGCCCTCGACCACTTCAAGAGTGGGGCCTGGGCTTTGACCGTTGTAGCCCCACATGTTCACACTAAAGCCAGGCGCCATCTCTCTGACAACGGGCTCAGCGACCAAATGAAATTCTTTCACGTCTTCGTTTAATCGAAAAGGCAGTGTCCAACCATTTAACGTGACAACGGGTTGATAGGGTATTTCAGTTTGAGGGGGGACCCAGGGGCCTTGGGTACGGTTATCTTTTTGGCTGATGACTTCTGGCAAACCCGCGAGGGCTGAACTGCTAACCGCCGCAAGCGACGCAGTACCCGCAACACCGATTAAACTTTTCTGAAAGAAACTGCGACGATTCATGGTTCGTTACCTTAAATAATTGCTGTGCTGGCATTCATGCAAACACCAAGTTTGATTGTTTTATTTTGCAGGTACATAGGCAGTACCTGCAAGGTACGCTGAGTAAGCATATTCAGCATTCCAGTAAGCG
>CALBMZ010000016.1 GCA_937896225.1 uncultured Alcaligenaceae bacterium
TACCGTAGACCACCATGATAGGCGCCATCAGAATGCGGGAAACTAAAAGTGTTAATTGTTGAATCATGCGATACCGTGTCTTCTTTTACGTAACGGGGAAAAATTTGTAACTTACTAAAAACGAGGAAGCACTTTACCTGGGTTCAAAATATTAAGTGGGTCAAGTGCGAGTTTGATTGACCTCATGACATCTAGTGTATCGCGGCCGTGCTCAGCTTCCATAAACTGTAATTTATGTAGGCCAATACCGTGCTCACCTGTACAGGTGCCATCGGCCTCAATGGCCATGTTGACCAGATCATGGTTCAAACGTTCAGAGACTTCCCATTCTAAGGGGTCATTTGGGTCAAGCAGCATTAAGACATGAAAGTTACCATCGCCAACGTGACCCACAATGGTGGTGGGAAAGCTCACCTTTTCTAACCATTCTGTTGTCTGGTCGATGCAATGCGCGAGCCGTGAAATAGGCACACACACATCAGTTGTGCTCACGCGGCAGCCAGGTCGCAATTGAATACCTGCAAAATAAGCATTGTGTCGTGCCGTCCAAAGTCGGGTTCGGTCTTCAGGGTTTTCAGCCCAATCAAAGTCAGTGCCACCCGTATCTTTTGCAATCTCTTGCACAGTTTGAGCTTGCTCTTTAACACTGGCGGGCGAACCATGAAACTCAAATAATAATAAAGGTGATTCTTGTAACGTGAGTTTGCTGTAGAGGTTGCTGGCTCGAACCGCGTCGGCATTCATTAACTCTACCCGTGCAACCGGTACGCCCATTTGGATAGTTTGAATGACACAATCAACGGCTGCGTGAACCGTAGAAAAGTTACACACTGCTACGCTGACCGCTTCGGGCTGAGGGTAAAGCTTTAAAGAAACTTCAGTAATGATGCCTAAAGTACCCTCGCTACCGACATATAAACGTGTTAAATCGTAACCTGCTGATGACTTTCTGGCGCGTCGGGCGGTACGAATCACTTTACCCTGAGCAGTCACCACTTCAAGTGATAAAACGTTTTCACGCATGGTGCCGTATCGAACTGCATTGGTACCCGAGGCGCGGGTAGCAGCCATGCCGCCTATCGAAGCATCAGCACCTGGGTCAATGGGGAAAAACAACCCAGAGTTTCGTATTTGCTCGTTTAATTGTTTGCGACTCATACCCGGTTGCACCGTAACCGTCAGATCTTCAACGTGTAAAGCCAAAAGCTTATTCATGTTTGAAAGATCAAGGCTAATACCGCCTTCGATGGCCAACAAATGACCTTCTAGCGAAGACCCGGCGCCATAAGGAATGAGTGGCACCTGATGCCTACGACATTGATTCACAATAAATACGACATCATCAGTTGAGTCGGCATATACGACTGCATCGGGCAACATCATGGGGTATGGCGACTCATCTCGACCATGGTGTTCACGCGCAGAGTCAGCCGTATTGAAACGAGACCCAAAATGGTCTTTCAGCGCTTGCACCATATCAAGTGGCAGGGGTTTGCGTAAAGATTGTTGAATTAGGTGATCGCCCATTTTTAGTCTCAATTGTTGGCCAATATATTAGCTGGTGGTCATACTAATATAAAGGTAATTTTTGCTTATACTTTTACATTTTAGTAAGTGAAAACCCTATGATTAATGT
>CALBMZ010000017.1 GCA_937896225.1 uncultured Alcaligenaceae bacterium
ACCAATTGCGTATTGTCGAAAACGACCAGTTTGATCGTATCGAAAAGATGCTGGTCGGTAAAGTTGTAAACGGCGGTCCACGTAAATTAGCCAAAGGCAGCGAAATCAGCAAAGAATACTTGTTGGAATTAGATCGTTGGCAGTGGTTTGATTTGCGACTGGCTGATGAGTCAAATGCGATTGTTCTCGAACAGGCAAAAGAATCTCTTGAGCAGAAGCGTCATCAATTTGATTTAGCATTTGAAGAAAAGCGTAAAAAGCTTACCCAGGGCGATGAATTGCCTCCAGGTGTTCTTAAAATGATTAAAGTTTACTTGGCTGTTAAGCGTCGCTTGCAACCAGGTGACAAGATGGCAGGTCGTCACGGTAATAAGGGTGTAGTGTCGCGCATTACACCGGTTGAAGATATGCCACACATGGCTGATGGTACACCTGTTGATATCGTGTTGAATCCTTTGGGCGTCCCATCACGTATGAACGTGGGTCAAGTACTTGAAGTGCACTTAGGTTGGGCTGCTAAAGGTATTGGGAAGCGTATTGAAGCTTTAGTGCATGAGCAGCAACATATTGAAATCAAAGCTTTGCGCACTTACTTGGAAGAAGTTTATAACGCGACAGGTCATACTGAACAAATCGATAAATTGACTGATTCAGAAGTCATTGAATTGGCTATGAATTTGCGTGATGGCGTACCATTTGCCACACCTGTATTCGATGGTGCATCAGAGGGTGAAATTACTCAGATGCTTGATTTAGCATATCCACCAGAAGTCGCAGAAAAAATGGGGTTAACTGATACACGAACTCAAGCATGGTTATACGATGGCCGAACTGGTGACCAGTTTGAGCGACCTGTTACCGTTGGCTACATGCATTATTTGAAGTTGCACCATTTGGTTGACGACAAAATGCATGCTCGTTCTACTGGTCCTTACTCGCTCGTTACGCAGCAACCATTGGGCGGTAAAGCTCAGTTCGGTGGCCAGCGCTTTGGTGAGATGGAAGTTTGGGCTCTTGAAGCATATGGCGCGTCATACACGCTTCAAGAGATGCTTACTGTGAAATCAGATGACATCACAGGCCGTACGAAACTTTATGAAAACATAGTTAAGGGTGATCACACGATTGAAGCTGGCATGCCAGAATCTTTCAATGTGTTGGTGAAAGAAATTCGTTCACTTGCCCTCGACATGGATTTGGAGCGTAAATAATGAAGGCGTTACTCGACTTATTCAAGCAAGTTACCCCTGACGATCAATTTGATGCCATTAAGATTGGTATTGCATCACCTGAAAAAATTCGTTCATGGTCATTTGGTGAAGTTCGTAAACCGGAAACGATTAATTATCGTACGTTTAAGCCAGAACGAGATGGTTTGTTTTGTTCAAAAATCTTTGGCCCAATCAAAGACTACGAATGCTTATGCGGTAAATATAAACGTTTAAAGCATCGCGGTGTTATTTGCGAAAAATGTAACGTAGAAGTTACTGTTGCAAAAGTACGTCGCGAACGTATGGGCCATATAGAACTCGCGAGCCCTGTTGCACATATTTGGTTTCTAAAGAGCCTACCTTCACGTCTGGGCATGGTGCTTGACATGACCTTACGCGATATCGAGCGCGTATTGTATTTTGAAGCATGGTGCGTCATTGAAGAGGGTATGACTCCGCTTAAGCGTGGTCAAATTATGTCTGACGATGACTATTTGTCAAAAACAGAAGAGTATGGCGACGAGTTTAGAGCCTTGATGGGCGCTGAAGCCGTGCGTGAACTATTACGCAACATTGACATAGATAGCGAAGTTGAGACCCTTCGTGCCGAACTCAAAGCAACCTCATCTGAAGCTAAGATTAAAAAAATATCTAAGCGTCTAAAAGTATTGGAAGGTTTCCAAAAGTCAGGGATTAAACCTGACTGGATGATTATGGAAGTCTTGCCAGTTTTACCGCCTGACTTACGTCCTTTGGTACCACTAGATGGTGGTCGTTTTGCTACCTCAGATCTTAATGATTTGTACCGTCGCGTTATTAATCGTAACAACCGCCTTAAACGCTTATTAGAATTAAAAGCACCTGAAATTATCTTACGTAATGAGAAGCGTATGCTGCAAGAGTCAGTTGACTCGTTGCTAGATAATGGTCGCCGCGGTAAAGCTATGACGGGTGCAAATAAGCGCCAGTTGAAGTCGTTGGCTGACATGATCAAAGGTAAAAGTGGTCGATTCCGTCAAAACTTACTGGGTAAACGTGTTGATTATTCAGGTCGATCCGTTATTGTTGTTGGCCCACAGTTAAAGTTACATCAGTGCGGTTTGCCTAAGTTGATGGCTCTTGAGTTATTCAAGCCTTTTATTTTCAATCGTCTTGAAATGATGGGGTTGGCAACGACTATCAAAGCAGCAAAAAAATTAGTTGAAAGCCATGAGCCGGTCGTTTGGGATATTCTTGAAGATGTTATTCGTGAACACCCCGTATTGCTCAACCGAGCACCAACGCTTCATCGATTAGGTATTCAAGCATTTGAGCCAGTGTTAATTGAAGGTAAAGCCATTCAATTACACCCATTGGTTTGTGCAGCATTTAACGCCGACTTTGACGGCGACCAAATGGCTGTTCACGTACCTTTGTCGTTAGAGGCACAAATGGAAGCCCGTACGCTCATGTTGGCATCGAACAATATATTGTTCCCGGCAAACGGCGAGCCTTCTATTGTGCCATCACAAGATATCGTGCTCGGTCTTTACTACGCTACTCGTGATCGTGTCAACGGTCGCGGTGAAGGCATGTTTTTAGCTGATGTGTCCGAAGTGCAACGCGCTTATGACAACAAAGAGGTAGAGTTACAAAGTCGCATTACAGTCCGATTAGAAGCTTGGACACATGACAACCACGGAGAATGGACTTCAAGTCTAGAGCGTGTCGAAACAACAGTTGGCCGTGCATTGTTGTCAGAAATTATGCCAAAAGGGTTGCCATTTGCCTTACTAAATCGCGCCCTTAAAAAGAAAGAAATTTCGCGTTTGATCAATCAATCATTCCGTCGTTGCGGTTTACGCGCAACGGTTATCTTTGCTGACAAGTTGATGCAATCAGGATTCCGTTTAGCAACTCGTGGCGGTATTTCTATTGCGATGGGTGATATGTTGATTCCCCCGGTCAAAGAAGATATTTTGGCTGAGGCAACGGCAGAAGTTAAAGAAATCGACAAGCAGTATTCGTCAGGTCTCGTAACAGCGCAAGAACGCTATAACAACGTAGTTGATATTTGGGGTAAAGCAGGCGATAAAGTTGGTAAGGCTATGATGGAAAAGCTTGCTACAGAGCCTGTCGTTGATCGCCATGGAAACGACACACGACAAGAGTCATTCAATTCAATTTACATGATGGCCGATTCAGGAGCGCGTGGTTCAGCGGCCCAGATTCGTCAGCTTGCAGGTATGCGTGGTTTGATGGCCAAGCCAGATGGTTCAATTATTGAAACACCTATTACAGCCAACTTCCGTGAGGGTTTGAATGTTCTTCAGTACTTTATTTCAACCCACGGTGCTCGTAAAGGTTTGGCCGATACAGCATTAAAAACGGCAAATTCGGGCTACCTCACACGACGTTTAGTAGATGTCACGCAAGATCTCGTAATAACAGTAAGCGATTGCGGCACAACTCAAGGTTATGCCATGAAAGCTCTGGTAGAGGGTGGAGAGGTGATTGAACCCTTACGTGAGCGAATTTTAGGCCGTGTGGCTGCGGTTGACATTGTTAACCCTGACACGCAAGAAACAGCCGTTTCTGCAGGTACGTTGCTCGATGAGGATATGGTTGATTACATCGATCAAATTGGTGTGGATGAAGTGCGTGTTCGTACGCCTTTGACATGCGAAACGCGTCACGGATTGTGCGCACATTGTTATGGCCGTGACCTGGGTCGAGGTAGTTTGGTAAATGTGGGTGAAGCAGTCGGTGTCATTGCTGCTCAGTCAATCGGCGAGCCTGGTACTCAGTTAACCATGCGTACGTTCCACATTGGTGGTGCCGCTTCGCGTAATGCTATGGCAAACAGTGTTGAAACAAAGTCAGCGGGCACCGTTCGCTTTGCGAGTACCATACGTTATGTGACGAATCCGAAAGGCGAGCGTGTTGCCATTTCTCGTTCAGGTGAAATTGTTATTTACGGTGATAATGACCGTGAACGCGAACGACACAAGGTGCCTTATGGTGCAACGTTACAAGTTAACGATGGTGATGTGTCAAAAGCAGGTACAAGATTGGCGACTTGGGATCCCCTTACACGGCCAATCATTTCAGAATACGCTGGTGCAATTCGATTTGAAAATATAGAGGAAGGTGCAACAGTTGCTAAGCAAGTTGATGATGTAACTGGCTTGTCTACATTGGTTGTTATTACCCCTAAGACACGTGGCGGCAAGATTGCTATGCGTCCACAAATTAAAATCATTGCAGATAATGGTGAAGAAGTAAAAATTGCTGGCACTGACCATGCTGTAACTATTTCATTCCCAGTTGGTGCATTGATTACTGTTCGTGATGGTCAAACCGTAAAAGTCGGTGAAGTGTTAGCACGTATACCGCAAGAATCACAAAAGACTCGTGATATTACCGGTGGTTTGCCACGCGTGGCAGAACTATTTGAAGCACGTTCACCTAAAGACGCCGGTATGTTGGCTGAAATGACGGGAACGGTTTCTTTTGGTAAAGACACGAAAGGTAAGCAGCGTTTAGTGATTACAGACCTTGAGGGCATTGCCCACGAGTTCTTGATTACAAAAGAAAAGCAAGTGTTGGTTCATGATGGCCAAGTAGTCAACAAAGGTGAGACTATTGTTGATGGCCCAGCTGACCCACACGATATCTTGCGACTGAAAGGTATTGAACGCTTAGCTAACTATGTTGTTGACGAAGTGCAAGACGTTTACCGCCTGCAAGGCGTAAAAATCAACGATAAGCACATTGAAGTGATTGTCCGACAGATGTTGCGTCGAGTTGTGATAAATGATTCTGGTGATACTGGGTTCATTGTGGGTGAACAAGTTGAGCGTTCAGAGTTACTCAATGAAAACGATCGTATGGTGGCAGATCATAAATTGCCAGCGTCATATGACAACGTGCTACTAGGTATTACAAAAGCTTCCTTGTCTACCGATTCATTCATTTCTGCAGCATCATTCCAAGAAACAACTCGTGTCTTGACTGAAGCAGCCATTATGGGTAAACGTGATGAATTACGTGGTTTGAAGGAAAACGTTATTGTGGGTCGCTTAATACCAGCAGGTACAGGTATGGCTTACCACGTAGCACGTAACGCAAAAGAAGCTGTTGAGGCTATTGAGCGCGAAGCTGCTAAAGTAGTTAGTAATCCATTTGAAGATGCACCGGTACATAATGTAGAAGGTGAAGTTGAAGCACCGGATCAAGCATAAAGCGAGCCCAAACCTGCAAGAAAACACTTGCAAATTTGGTTTGTTTAATAAGTAAAGAAGTTATATGTAAAACATAATTAACCATCATGGCTTATAAATGATGGTTAAAGTTGACAGCCCGAGGGTTTGTACGGTAAAGTCTCGGGCTCTATGCAATTTTTATAGATCGTACAATGCTGGACTTGTACGACTTTTTAATGGCATACCCGCTCTTTAACGGTCTTTCCGTCATGGTTGGGGGTTTGTCAAACTGTCCAGAAACGGGATCGATACACTGCCTTGATAGGCAGTAGTTAAAGGGAATTAGAGGTTATGCCAACCATCAGTCAACTCATACGTAAACCACGTGAGTCAGGCATCGTTAAAAGCAAGAGCCCTGCGCTCGAAAACTGCCCACAACGACGCGGCGTCTGCACACGTGTTTACACAACAACTCCAAAAAAACCTAACTCAGCATTGCGCAAAGTCGCAAAGGTACGTCTGACAAACGGTTTTGAAATCATTTCTTACATCGGCGGTGAAGGCCACAACTTGCAAGAACACTCAGTCGTGCTCGTGCGCGGCGGTCGTGTAAAAGACTTGCCAGGTGTTCGTTATCACATCGTTCGAGGTTCACTTGACTTGCAAGGTGTAAAAAACCGTAAGCAATCACGTTCTAAGTACGGCGCAAAGCGCCCTAAGAAAGCCTAATTAATTAGGTTTGAAAGTAGTAGCAGGGTTTTAATTGTTATAGATAAAACCCCGTGCAGCCGGCAAATTGGGCCGGTAACGTAAGTGGTTTGCAAATGTAAACCGAGAAATCTTAATAACTATTAGATTTCAACTGAATCGACACTAAAGGAAAAAAATGCCCCGTCGTCGCGAAGTACCTAAGCGTGAAATTCTCCCTGATCCCAAATTTGGTAGCGTTGAACTCGCAAAATTTATGAACGTAGTTATGCTCGCAGGAAAAAAAGCCGTCGCTGAGCGTATTGTTTATGGCGCACTTGAGCAAGTGCAAACAAAATCTGGCAAAGACCCAATCGAGGTTTTCAATACTGCCATTAATAATATTAAACCATTAGTTGAAGTTAAAAGCCGTCGCGTTGGTGGTGCAAACTACCAAGTGCCAGTTGAGGTGCGTCCAGTTCGCCGTTTAGCTTTAGCCATGCGTTGGTTGCGTGAAGCTGCAAAAAAACGTGGTGAAAAATCGATGAACTTGCGTTTAGCAGGTGAGTTGCTTGACGCAGCAGAAAGTCGTGGTGCTGCAATGAAAAAACGCGATGACACACACAAAATGGCAGAAGCTAACAAAGCATTCAGTCATTTCCGTTGGTAATTAAAGGACGTCACCACCATGGCTCGTAAAACCCCGATTGAGCACTACCGTAACATCGGTATCTCAGCTCACATCGATGCTGGAAAAACCACAACGACTGAGCGTATTCTGTTCTATACCGGTATTAACCATAAAATTGGCGAAGTTCATGATGGTGCCGCCACAATGGACTGGATGGAACAAGAGCAAGAACGCGGTATCACCATTACTTCAGCAGCCACAACCGCCTTCTGGAAAGGTATGGCTAATAATTATCCTGAGCATCGTATCAATGTGATCGATACCCCGGGTCACGTAGACTTCACAATTGAAGTTGAGCGTTCAATGCGCGTGCTCGATGGTGCGTGCATGGTTTATTGCGCTGTAGGTGGTGTTCAGCCACAGTCTGAAACGGTCTGGCGTCAAGCTAACAAATACGGCGTTCCACGTCTGTCATTCGTTAACAAAATGGACCGTACGGGCGCAAACTTCTTTAAAGTTTATGATCAGTTAAAAAATCGCTTAAAAGCTAATCCCGTACCAATTGTTATACCGATTGGTGCTGAGGAAGGTTTTAAAGGGGTAGTTGACCTTGTTAAGATGAAAGCTATTTTGTGGGACGATGCCAGCCAAGGTACGAAATTTGATTACGTTGATATTCCTGAAGACTTAGTTGAAATCGCTAATGTGTGGCGTGAAAAATTAGTTGAAACAGCGGCAGAATCATCAGAAGAGTTGATGAATAAATACCTTGAAGAAGGTGACTTAACAGAAGACGAAATTAATTTAGCCATCCGTAATCGTACGATCGCTAACGAAATCCAACCCATGCTTTGCGGTTCGGCATTCAAAAACAAGGGC
>CALBMZ010000018.1 GCA_937896225.1 uncultured Alcaligenaceae bacterium
TCAAAAAAAGCATTTTTGGTGGGTGCACTTTATGCATCAACACTCTTTTTGGCATTTGCCCCAACCGCTTCTTTCGCGGCAACACCCACAAATGAAGTTAACCTATACACCACGCGTGAGCCAAAACTCATAGCCCCCATGCTTGAGCTTTTTACTGCCAATAGCAGCATTAAAGTTAATACTGTTTTTGTCAAAGACGGTTTAATTGAACGCGTTAAAACTGAAGGCACCAAGTCAGGTGCTGACGTATTGATGACCGTTGATATCGGTAACTTACTTGACTTGGTTGAGGCACAAGTGGTTCAACCGGTTAATTCAAAAATTCTAAATGAGGCCATTCCAGCTTACTTAAGAAGCTCAAACAATGATTGGTTCGCTCTGTCGTTACGCGACCGTGTCTTATATGCAAATGTTGGCAGTGGTATTCAGTCATTTGAATATGAGTCTTTGTCTGATCCAAAATTTAAGGGACAAGTTTGCATTCGCTCAGGCCAGCACCCCTACAACATCGCCCTTATTGCAGCCATGATTGCGCATAATGGTGAAGCGGCAACTGAAACTTGGTTACGTGGTGTGAAATCAAATTTAGCTCGTAAAGCCACTGGTGGCGACCGCAACGTTGCCCGAGATATTTTAGGTGGTATTTGCAACATTGGTATTGCAAACGCGTATTATGCTGGTCAGATGAAATCTGCCCTGGCTGGCAGCGAGCAGCGCGCTTGGGGTGACGCTATAAAAGTGATTCAGCCCACTTTCAAAAAAACAGGTGGTACGTTTGTAAATATCAGTGGTGTTGCGTTGGCCAAGTCTTCACCTAACCGTGAAAATGCCGTCAAACTTATGGAATTTTTAATGTCAGATGCTGCGCAAGCTTTGTATGCCGACACTAATTTTGAATACCCCGTTAAGGCTGGTGTCAAAGTCAATGCGGTTATCGAAAGTTTTGGCATTCTCAAACCTGACACCATGCCGCTCACTGAAGTCGCTAAATACCGTAAACGTGCTAGCGAATTAGTCGATCAGGTTGGATTCGATCAATAAAGTACTAAAAATTATGGTTAATGTTTTAAAACATTTCGCAATTTTTGAAAGTGGCAAACGTTACACGTTTGCCACTTTTGTAGTCGCCGTTTTAGTCTGTGCACCACTTCTATCACTCATGTTCGAAGCCGTTCAAGGCTCAATTGGGCACTGGGGGCATTTATTAACGTATGTTTTACCGCACGCGTTATGGAACACAATATTATTATTACTGGGTGTGGGTTTTGTTGTTACGTTTTTAGGTACAGGTGCTGCCTGGCTTGTAACCGCATACGATTACCCAGGTCGACGTTTTTTAACTTGGGCCTTGTTGTTGCCTTTGGCAGTTCCAACTTACATTATTGCGTTTACATATTTAGATATTTTGCACCCAATTGGGCCCATACAAGGGCTCATTCGCGACGTGTTGGGTTACAGCAGCCCTCGAGAGTTCCGATTGCCTGATATTCGTGGGCTATGGGGTGCCATCTTGTTAATGGGTGTAGTTTTATACCCCTATGTATATTTAACCACTCGATTCATGTTTTTGACCCAAGCGGCCTCGGTTGTAGAAGCAGCTCGCGTATTGGGTGAAACCCCGCGTGGGGTATTTTTGCGTGTTGCCTTGCCTTTGGCACGCCCTGCCATTGTGGTGGGTGTTACCTTAGCCTTACTTGAAACCTTGAATGATGTCGGTGCGGCTGAGTTTTTAGGTGTCAAAACGCTAACCTTAGCCATCTACACCACTTGGGTGACGCGCAGCGATTTGGCGGGTGCCGCCCAAATCGCTTTAAGTATGCTTTTTATTATTGTGTTTTTATTACATTTTGAAAAACGTGCGCGTCAACGTCAACGTTACAGCTTAGTACAACGTATGCGCCCCATGACACCCACTGTTTTAAAAGGCAGACACATTGCATTGGCATGGGTTTTAGGAGTAATACCCATTGCTTTTGGGTTTCTTTTGCCCGCTGGGTATTTGGTGGTTCAGGTATTCAAACGAATGGGTCAACAAACGGGATTTTCAACTAGCCTTATTCAAGCTAGTTTCAATACTTTAACCATTGCCTCAGTTGCTACCGTTCTAACTGTTACCTTAGGCTTAATTGTTGCATGGGCTGCGCGGCGTGTGCGTGACAGTGCAAATGAACAGTCTTTGGGTAAATTGTTTTCACGCTTAGCCAGTTTGGGTTATGCCGTGCCTGGTACAGTTTTAGCCATTGGTCTGTTAGGTCCGCTTTTGCTGATTGATCAAGGCATTGAGTGGGTGTTGGGGTTAGCACAATATAAAGTGACAACGCTCATTGTGTTGGGGTCAACGGCCGGCTTATTAATGGCTTACGTCATTCGGTTTTTAGCCATTGCGAATGGCTCTATTGAAGCTGGTTTGGCCCGCATTCCCCCTTCCATTGAACAAGCCTCTAGGCTGTTAGGCGAGTCTTCTTCACGAACCCTATGGCGTGTGCACATACCATTGTTGAAACCCGCAATGATTTCTGCCGCATTGCTGGTGTTTGTTGACACCATGAAAGAGTTGCCGGCAACCTTAATGTTGCGCCCGATTAACTTTGAAACACTGGCCACTCTCCTTTATGGTGAAGCGTCTCGAGGTATGTACGAAGAAGGTGCCGTTGCCGCGTTGATGATTGTTCTTTTAGGTTTATTACCCGTTATTTTATTGGCGCGAGCGCAACAACGATCGGTTTAACTTTTTTGATTGATAAGGTTCACATATTTTGTCTGGCAAGCTTGAAGTTAACGATATTCGGGTGTCTTACCCATTAAAAAGCCAGCTCAAAGCGGCAGTTAATGGGGTTTCTTTTTCGTTGGAATCTGGGCAAATTGGCTGCTTGTTGGGTGCGTCAGGCTCAGGTAAAACAACGGTGTTGCGTTCGATTGCTGGCTTTGAACCGATTGAACAAGGCACTATCACCATTGATGGCGAGCTGATGACTTCTGCCAATCAACGCATTCCACCTGAAGATCGTCATGTTGGCATGATGTTTCAAGATTACGCATTGTTCCCGCATTTAGATGTTAAAAGCAACGTAGGTTTCGGTTTGCGGCGCTTAAAACCCCAAACTCGTGAAGAGCGTGTCGATTTGTTGCTTGAGCTCGTTGGTTTAAGTGATTTGTCTGGCCGATACCCACACGAGTTGTCGGGTGGCCAGCAACAACGGGTTGCTTTGGCTCGCTCACTTGCACCTGACCCCGATATTTTGTTGCTAGATGAACCCTTCTCTAATTTAGATCTTGATACACGTGAACACTTGGCTAGTGAATTGCGTGAAATATTAAAACAAACCCAGCATACCGCTTTAATGGTGACCCATAATCACGATGAAGCATTTGCAATGGCTGATTATGTGGGCTTTATGGCCGATGGGAAATTAGTACATTGGGGCACGGTTAAAACCATGCGACAGTTCGCTAAAAAATCTGGTGCCCAATAAAACAAAAATTTGCATCCTTAAACTAAAAATAGTTAGCGTTCAGTTCGCATCAATATTCAATTCACGAAGTTTGCGGGTAATGGTGTTGCGGCCCATGCCTAAGCGATTGGCAGCTTCAACTCGCCGACCTTTACAAACTTTTAAGGCTGCTTCAATCAATACCTGATCAAATTCACGAGATAATTCACCCCATATATCTGCGCTTTCTGACCTAAGCAAAGCTTCAGCTTTTATGAATAAGGGTTCTGCCCAGTTTGATATTTGACGAGGGCTTGCGCCTTGCACTTCAACTCGATCTATATTTTGTGTAAAAACACCCAAACTTGAATCAGCTTCATATTCAGGCGCACGACCACCGTGCCCATGATTCAACTCAACTTTTGTGGGGGTTGACACCAAAGCAGTCGTACCAGAACTCGATATTTGATTAGCTATAATTTCAGGCGGCAAGTCGTTTGGCCCAATGGTTTGGCCAGGTGCCATGACGGTTAACCAATGACAAAAGTTTTCGAGCTGACGCACGTTGCCTGGGTAATCAAACGCTTTTAAAGCCTCTACAGCCTTTGACGTTAACGTTTTAGCAGGTATGTTTAAAGCCCTCGCACTATTGACTAAAAAATGTTTGGCTAATGTTTCAATATCATCTCGTCGTTCACTCAGCTTTGGTAGACGTAAGCGAATCACATTCAAGCGATGAAATAAATCTTCGCGGAACTTACCTTGCAACACGCGCTGTTCTAGCGGTTGGTGTGTGGCGGCAATGATGCGCACATCAACTTTGACCGCTTGTGTGCCCCCTACTCTATAAAACGTACCCTCAGATAAGACGCGTAACAATCTTGTTTGAAGTTCAAGTGGCATGTCGCCAATTTCGTCTAAAAATAATGTGCCGGAACTGGCCTCCTCAAAACGGCCACGACGCATGGCGCTGGCGCCTGTAAAAGCCCCTCGTTCATGGCCGAATAACTCGGCTTCTAATAAATCGCGGGGAATGGCTGCCGTATTTAACGCCACAAAGGGACCCAATGCCCGAGAACTATGATTATGCAAGGCTCTTGCAACCAACTCTTTACCCGTGCCTGACTCACCTGTAATTAAAACGGTCACACTTGATTGCGCTAGACGGCCAATGGCTCGAAAGACCTCTTGCATGGCTGTTGACAACGACTGAGTCAATAGAGCAGTGGGGGCACCGTGTGGGACTGATGGCAAAGTAGTTAAACTGTCACCTTCTGTCTTACTATCAGCTTCATTTTGTGTACGTGATTGAGCGTCATGAAGGGCGCGCTCAATTAATGTGACGGCCTCGTTCACATCAAAAGGTTTTGCCAGAAAATCAAACGCGCCGTCTTGAAATGCCGTTACAGTACTTTGTAAATCTGTATGTGCTGTCATGATGATGACGGGTAAATTTGGGTGCCTTTCTTTAATTTTTTTCAATAAAGTTAAGCCGCTCATACCTGGCATGCGAATATCCGTCACAATAGCAGCGGGTGACTCAACATCAAGCGCGTCAATAACATCGTGTGGACCAGAAAAAATAACTGTTTCAACACCCGCTTTTTCAAGGGCTTTTTCAAGAACCCAACGAATGGCTTGATCATCATCCACTATCCAAACGGGTTTCATGCTGGCTCCAGCGGTAACATCATGCGAAATTCAGTGCATTGTGCACGTGAATCAAACTCGAGGACGCCACCATGTTGTTGAATCAGATCTTGAGAAATACTGAGCCCTAGCCCCGTTCCACCCTCACGACCCGTTACAAGTGGGTGAAAAATACGATCTTGTAACGATTCAGGTACACCCGGCCCGTTATCGATAACCGAAACCACCACAGCCAATTTATGTTGACGATCTCGCAAAGCCACTCTTCTGGCAACGCGCGTTCTGATAACAATGTGTGGCGTGGCCGTTAATGGCGCCACCGTTAACTCTTGTGCCGCATTGCGGGCAACGTTAAGAAGGGCTTGAACTAAACGTTGAGAGTCACCGCGTATCTCTGGAATTGACGCATCATAATCACGAGTGAGCCTGACCACAGGAAACTCAGCTTGAATGAGCGCAGCCACTCTATCGCATACTTCGTGAATATTAAGATTTTCCCATTCTCGCGGTAACGTTTGCGGCACTGCCAAACGATCGACCAAAGCTTGCAAGCGATCAGCCTCAGAAATAATAACTTGCGTATATTCGGTTAAACGTGCTTCAGATAGCTCAGCTTCAAGTAACTGCGCTGCCCCTCGCAATCCACCGAGTGGGTTTTTAACTTCGTGTGCAAGGTTACTTAACAAAGCATGTTGTGTGTTGATTTCATCAACTAAACGTTGTGTTCTGTCGACGACTAATCTATGCTCAATGGGTTTGATCTCAATGATGGCTGCCCAAGGTTGTTGTAGCAAACTCATGGTTGTGAGTGATACTTCGATGTGTTCGTTCGGTCGATACAAAACTGCCCCTTGACGGCGCCCTTGTAAGACACCGGTACAAGCTAAATGAAATGATTGGGCTAAGTCAACATCGTTTTCAAAAAGACTGATGGCCATTTGGCCAACAATGTGTCGTTTTGAACGACCCAGTAAGTCTTGTGCTGCGGTATTGCAGTCTTCAATACCACCATCTTGATTTAAAAGTAAGACAGTAGTTGAAAGCAGATCAAGTACATGGGTTTGCATGATTTAATTGGAGCAAGACCAGTTTAGTGACCTCGCCCCACCTACTAGATACGACAGTCGAATTAGAGGCTGTAATACATATCAAACTCAATGGGGTGAGTTGTCATGCGTAAACGAGTAACCTCTTGCATTTTTAAATCAATGTAAGCATCTAGCATTTCATTACTAAACACACCACCACGCGTTAGGAATTCACGATCTTTATCGAGTGCCTCAAGCGCTTGATCAAGCGAGTGACAAACTGTAGGGATCTTTGCGTCTTCTTCTGGTGGCAAGTCGTACAGGTTTTTATCTGCTGGGTCACCAGGGTGAATCTTGTTCTGCACACCGTCAAGACCTGCCATCATTAAGGCTGAAAAAGCCAAATATGGGTTAGCCATAGGGTCTGGGAAACGCGCTTCAATACGACGGCCCTTGGGGTTACTGACGTAAGGAATACGAATTGAAGCCGAACGATTGCGAGCAGAGTAAGCCAATTTAACCGGCGCTTCGTAATGTGGCACCAGACGCTTGTATGAATTTGTACTAGGGTTTGTGATGGCGTTCAATGCACGAGCATGCTTGATGATGCCGCCTATGTAATATAAGGCGAAATCTGACAAACCTGCATAACCGTTACCTGCAAAAAGATTTTGACCATCTTTCCAGATAGATTGATGAACGTGCATACCTGAGCCGTTGTCACCCACTACAGGTTTAGGCATGAACGTTGCAGTTTTGCCATAAGCATGTGCAACATTATGAACGGTATATTTAAGTATTTGTGTCCAATCTGCACGCTGAACTAAAGTGCTGAACTTCGTACCAATTTCTTGTTGACCTGCACCCGCTACTTCATGGTGATGCACTTCGACGGGTACGCCCTGCTCTTCAAGCAGCAAACACATTTCTGAACGCATATCTTGAAAAGAGTCGACTGGTGGCACGGGGAAATAGCCACCCTTAACGCGAGGACGATGGCCCATGTTGCCGCCCTCAGAGTCAATGTTGGTTGACCAGCTTCCTTCATCAGATTTGATTTTGACAGAAGAGCCTGACATATCATCGCTCCAGGTGACGCCATCAAATACAAAGAACTCTGGCTCAGGGCCAAAGTATGCAGTGTCACCTAAGCCACTTGATTTCAAATAGGCTTCTGCACGTCGTGCGAGTGAACGTGGATCACGATCATAGCCTTTCATATCTGATGGTTCAACCACATCGCATGTGAGAATCAAAGTGCCTTCATCGCGGAAAGGGTCAAGGTGAGCGGTACTGAGGTCTGGCAATAACAACATGTCAGAGGCTTCAATGCCCTTCCAACCTGCAATAGATGAGCCATCAAAAGCTTGGCCTGATTCGAGTTTGTCAGCGTCAATTTGTGACACAGGTGCAGAAACGTGCTGCTCTTTACCTTGTGTGTCAGTGAAGCGGAAGTCAACAAATTTAACGTCTGATTCAGTAATCATTTTTAGAACATCTTGCGTACTCATGTGTGCTCCGATTTAGGTCGTTGTCTTAAATAAAGTTAAAAGTGTCTGTAAAAGACTATTCATATTATGCTTAAGCTAAAGCAAAATTCATGCCAGCTAATAACGAATGGCATGGCACTACAAAAAAACAGAAAAACTCAAATAAATAAACTTTTGCATGAAAAAAGTGCAAATAAAACATTGAAAATAAATATTTGCACCAAAGTTGCGCCTATGCTTTATTTTGGTGCAATAAAAAGAGATTGTAAAGTATTTAAAAAACGCCAACCCAGGGGTGTAGCGACCAAACGATCAGCTCGTAAATCAAGCAAACCCTTTTTACGCGCTAATGCTAACGTCGGTAACATTTTACTTAATGTTTGCCCTGTACGTTCTTCATACATTGCAACCGCCACGCCCTCTTTAAGTCTTAACGCATTAAGCATAAATTCAAAAGGCATATCAGATTCAACGAGTTCATTTCTTGTTGCCCAATGACTACCATCTCGCTTGAGTGCTGCAACTAACCATTGCTCTGGGCTTCGAACCACTGCCAATCTTTCTATACGGTCTGGTGATGAAATCTTACTGTGTGCGCCTGGGCCAATGCCCAAGTAATCACCAAATGTCCAATAATTGAAATTGTGCTGAGCGCGCGCATGGTTTTTGGCATAAGCTGAAACCTCATACCGATCAAAACCGGCCTGTGTAGTCTGTTCTTGAATCAGATCTTCCATGTCGGCCGAGCTATCGTCATCAGGCAATGCCGGCGGGTACTTTGCAAACACAGTATTTGGCTCAAGCGTGAGCTGGTATAAAGATAAATGTTCAGTGTTGTATGCCAAAGCTTGTGATAAATCGTCTGCACATTGGTCTAGAGTTTGACCCGGCAAACCATACATGAGGTCAAGGTTGACACGTTTAACGGCAGCTTGTGCCATCTCAATAGC
>CALBMZ010000019.1 GCA_937896225.1 uncultured Alcaligenaceae bacterium
ATGACATCGCCTATGGTAACGTGCTCACGCCCAATACCCTGAATCACAAATAGGTTTAAGCCGACGGGTGGTGTGAGTACAGCAATTTCCATGGTGATGGTGTAGATAATGCCGAACCAAATCAAGTCATACCCTGATGCTGCAATGAGAGGATAAATAGTTGGTAAGGTAATGAATGTCATCGAAACTGGCTCTAAAAACATACCCAAGATAATATAGAACGCAATCACAAACATCAGTACGGCGAGAGGTGATAAATCAAAACTTAAAAAGTAACTGGTGAATTGCTGCGGTATTTGGTAATAGTTCATCACAAAACCAAATAAAACACCCGCTGATAATAGCAAACCTAAATAACCCATGGTTCGCATGGTGGCCATCAATGAATCAATAAAGGCGCCGCGGGTTAACCCACCCACCCAGAATGCCAGAACCAATGTCACGGCAGCCGCTAAACCCGCTGCTTCAGTAGGCGTGGCAATACCTGCATAAATAGAAACGGTAATGATGGCGCCAATTAAGGCAACGGGACCAACCGTCATCAGAACTGCTTTTTTGGACCATTTTTGTGTGCGTTCTGCATGGGGGACATGGTGTGGGTATAGGCGCGCCCAGATCACCACCACCAATACAAACAGCGACGCCAACAGCAAACCTGGAATAATACCCGCCATAAACAATCGACCAATAGACTGGTCAGTCACAATGCCATAGAACAATAGAATTAAGCTGGGTGGTAACAACACGCTCAGGGTGCCGCCCGCGGCCAACACACCACTTGATAAGCGACGGTCATAACCTAGCTTAATCATCTCTGGCAGGGCAACGCCACCGATCGTTAACGACCCGACCATTGAAGAACCACAAACCGCTCCAAACCCAGCACACGCCCCAATGCTACCGTAAGCAGCCGAGCCACGAATGGGAATGCCATTGTGCATAAATCGGTAAAGATTTGG
This sequence comes from uncultured Alcaligenaceae bacterium, assembly GCA_937896225.1. GTDB lineage: Bacteria > Pseudomonadota > Gammaproteobacteria > Burkholderiales > Burkholderiaceae_B > Algicoccus. The sequence continues at coordinate 960 of CALBMZ010000019.1, forward strand.
GCCTATATTAGATCGCCCTATGAGTTCGCCTAAAAAGACAAACAGAGGCACGGATAACAAGATGTAATCGATCCAGACGCCCCAGAGCTTGAGCTCAGTACTAACCAACGAAGTCGACAACCCTTGAATGTTGAGCAAAAAAGGTAAGGCTGCTGCAGCCATTGCAAACGGAATAGGCAAGCCAATAAAGATCAGCAGCATCAAAAGGCCCATAAGTGCCAAACCAACCTGATACCACTCCATCATGACCGTGACCCCTCAGGTTGGTCTGAATGCGACTGACCACGCCACACTAAAAGCATTCGTAAAAGAACATACCAAGTGAATAACACCAGCGCCATGGCGCTCGGTATCCAGAATAAGAAGCGCGGCCATAATAAAATTTCTGAGGCCGAACCAGATTCAAAGGACTTAAATGCAGCATTTACTGCTGCATAAGAAAAGAACAGCCCAACCGCAAACATTAGAAAATAGTTAAAAGTGAGCAACCACCGTTTCGCAGAGCCCTTAAGAGCATCAGCCAAATAGGTAACAGTCGGGTAAGCGTTTTCTCGAAGGGTATAGGCCAAACCTAAGAACGCTACGGGAAATAAAAGCAACGCGGTTGCCTCAGTCACCATACCATCAGGGTTTGAAAAAAAGTAACGCTTAATCACACCATACGTGATCCAAGTCATCTGAACTAAGATAATGGCACCGCCCACCAATGCAAAAAACTGCGTCAGTCGTTCAGTGAGTTGTGTCAGTTTTATAAGCATGATTTATTTTGACTGATCAGGTGAACTCACATGAGCCACCTGATCAATCGAGCCTTAATAGCCAATCGTTTTTTAAGTTTACTTAGCGTACGATTTGAAAAGTGTTTTCACTTGACCAGCAAGTTCAGGGCCGCAGTCTGTGTCAACGACTTTGTTCCACTTCGCTTGCACATCAGTTACCAACGCGGTGCGCTTTTCTTTCGTTAAGGAAACAACTGAGCCACCACCCTTCATGACAGCATTACCGACTTGCTCATTGACCCAGTTTTCGTAACGAGGCTTAAGCCACACTTCTGACTCAGCTGCCGCGACCATCAACGCTTTTTGATCGGCAGGTGTTAAGGTTTCAAGCTTCTTTTTGTTGATCATGTACACAATGTTGCCGTAGAACAAGGTGCCGTTAACCATGTAAGGCATCACGTCCCAAAGTTTCCATGAGCTGTATGTGGCGACACCCATGTTGATACCGTCAACCACGCCGCGTTCGGCCGATTGGTACACTTCTTTAGGTGCGATGAAAACCGGCTTACCACCCCAGCCTTCAATCATCATTGAGACCAGTGGGCCAATTGAGCGAACGAGCTTGCCGTTAAGCTTAGAAATATCGTCGATTGGGCCTTTAAACCACCACTCTTGATCATAAGAGTAATTAGAGTTAATGAGTGGCACCAAGCCCGCTTTTGCAGCTTCTGGGCGCATCAAGTCTGAAAATTTTGTATCGAGCTCAATTTGTTTATCTAAATCAACCATTGCTGGGTAAAGCGAGGTAACACGATAGCAAGCTAAGCGCTTATCAGCCGGAATCCAGCTGATATCTGACACGCCACCTAAAACAGCATCAACGCCTTCGCTCCAACCATGAAGGGTGGCTGAAGGGAAAATTTGAACTTTGACGCGACCGTCAGTTTTTTGTTCAGCTAGTTCAGCAAATTTCTTGAAGCCTTGAAAACGAATATCGGTTTCGTTTACATAGGTTGATAAGCGTAAAGTCGTAGCAGCTTGCGCACTGATAGCAAGCGACACCCCAGTCAAGCACAGCAGGGCAGTGGCGGCAGTTTTTGCCAATTTTATAGGTTTCATAATGAACACTCCATGAGATTTAGGTTTAGTACTCGGGTATTGCAAACACTGATAAAAAAACAATAAATAATCAACAGAGATTTATTTTAGGTAGCTTGGCAAATTAAACGCCTCGGGGTAACCGAACAAGGCAGCTGACCCACCTGTATGAAGAAAAATTACCTTGTCAGTTTTCTGAAATTTGCCTTTTCTGACCCAGTCAATTAGACCAGATAGGCCTTTGCCGGTATATACCGGGTCAAACAACAAGCCTTCTGTTTCAGCCAACATGCGCACTGCTTCAACCATAGCTGGGGTAGGCAAGCCATAACCTGGGCCAACGTAATCACAATCAGCAAACACATCTTCGCGCTTGACGGCCCCTTCGTGGCCGAGCATGGTTGCGGT
>CALBMZ010000020.1 GCA_937896225.1 uncultured Alcaligenaceae bacterium
ATTTTTTGAATCAACTGAGTTCAACCGTCAAAGCAAGTGATGACCGTCCCTTGGGTGTGGTTGATGACGTCAATGGTGATGTGGTTGATAAGCTCATTGAACAATATGATCCAGAATCAAACTTTCGTCGCTTAGCTGGCCTAGCTGCCATTTTTGTAACGATTGTCTCAGTCAGTCTTTCTGGCTGGCATATTTATACAGCCGGTTTTGGTTTAAGCAATGAAATCGCCCATCGTGCCACACACTTGTCAGTGGTATTGGGTTTATGCTTTTTAGTTTTTCCTCGCCAAAAAGCACTGCCCGGCATTTGGGAGTGGTTGCTCCCCCTATTCCTGGGTTCTTTCTACATTGTGTTTGGATGGTGGTTGGTTGAGTCTTTAGGTAGCGACTTGCCCACCTCAACAGGCTATATTTTTATGGCTTTTTTGGTCACTGTGGCCATTTTGACTTTACCCTTTAAAGCCTTAGATGGCAGTCACACTCATATTCCATTAAGAGATTGGTTTTTTGCTGCAATCGCCTCAGGCTTCTCTCTTTATTTGCTTGTATTTTTTAACGATATTTTCATTCAACGCCCAGGGGACCATTCAAACCTAGACTACATGATTGGTGTGTTTGCAATCATTATGGTTGTTGAGGTAACTCGTCGAACAATGGGTGTATTTTTACCCTTGTTAGCTGTTAGTGTTGTGTTGTACGGCATATTTGGGCCTTACTTACCTGGTGATTTAGCCCATCGTGGGTATAGCGTTCCGCGAGTCATCGCACACCTTTACAAAGGTACGGAAGGCATTTACGGTATTCCAGTTGGGGTTGTTGCCACATTTGTATTCCACTTTGTACTTTTTGGAATTATGGCTCAGCTCACGGGCCTAGGTCAGTTATTTGTTGATTTAGCCACCATTGCTGCTGGGCGTTATTCAGGTGGGCCAGCAAAAGTTTCAGTTGTTTCTTCTGGGTTATTTGGCATGATCTCCGGGTCACCAATTGCCAACACTGTCACTACAGGTGTCATGACTATACCGTTGATGAAACGTGTTGGATTTTCGCCAAGATTTTCAGGCGCAGTGGAAGCATCAGCCTCGTGCGGTGGGCAAATCACCCCGCCCATTATGGGGGCTGCCTCGTTCATTATGGCCGAAACCTTGGGCATTCCTTATGTACATTTAGTCTTAATTGCCATCATTCCTGCTGCCGGGCATTACCTTGCCATTTTATTGATGGTTCACTTTGAAGCTCGAAGATTAAAACTCGTTGGAATAGACCCTAAAGAAATTCCAAGTGTATGGGGCGTTTTAGGTAGTTCATGGCATTTATTTATTCCATTAATTGTTATGGTGACATTGCTACTGATGCAATACACACCTTTTTTAGCTGCCTTCTGGGGCATCATTTTATGTGTCGTTTGCTCATGGATCCCAAAAGTCCTTGGTAAGTATGGTCGAAATATGGCGGGTACGTCTATTGGGCCTCGCGCACTTTTGTTAGGTATGGAAATGGGTGCTAAGTCGGCCTTAAGCATTGGTGCAGCCTGCGCATGCGTTGGTTTTGTACTTGGCATTATGACGCTAACAGGCATGGGTTTTAAGTTTTCTTCATTCGTTCTAAACCTGTCTGAAACGGTTGCCATCGCAGTGAAAACTATCGATGTTATGAACTGGATAGCACTTAGTCAAATGACTATTTTCTTTGGCTTACTTTTTACAGCCATTGCCTGCATTATTATGGGTGCAGGCGTTCCAACAACCCCGACCTATATTATTTTAGCTTCGATTGTTGCCCCAACCTTGGCACAACTCGATGTGCCACAGTTAGCAACACACATGTTTGTGTTTTATTTTGGTGTACTGGCCGATGTCACCCCACCTGTCGCTTTAGCTGCGTTTGCGGCTGCAGGTATTGCCCGATCTGAGCCTATGCGTACGGGTATGACGGCATTTAGACTGTCAATGGGCAAAGCATTGCTGCCTTTTGCCTTTGTTTACTCACCCGTGTTGCTTCTTATTAATTTTAATTGGCCAGACTTTCTTCATGCTGCGACAGCAACGATTGTTGCGTTAATTGGTTTGAGCGCAGCTTACACGGGGTACTTTGGTATAAAGATTGGCTGGCCTGCATTTATAGCTTTAAATTTATTTAGTATTTCCCTGGTTTTTGCTAACCCATACGTTACGGCTGTATCGGTGCCTATTATTTTACTGATTCTTTATTGGCATTTTATTGCTGGCAAAAAAGCTGATTCACTACAGCAGACAGTAACCGGTTAACTTTGCCATAATTCGCGCATACACTGAATCGCTTTTTGAGTGATTTTTTCCATATCATTTTTAACGATTTTTCCCGCAACAAACACTTGCTTTGGCTTACTGCTTGGGGAGGAAAATACAAGAGCATCAATTAAATGCTCATCTGGCAAACCTGCTAGAGGCCCAGAGTTTGTATCAAGCTCAAAGAAGTCAGCTCGCTCACCTATTTTGATGCCTGCAAGAGGTTGCCCACTCGCAGCACTTGCACCACGTAAAGCCAAATTAAACAAAACATGACCCGTTGGTGCAAAGTTAGAGTTTATATCTGAGGCAATATTACGAGCACGCTTGGTCAGTCGTAAACTGTATTCAAGTGATCGCAACTCAGCAGACCAGTCGCGATTTGTATGGCTGTCTGTTCCAATACTGCAGTTAAGCCCCGCGTTCAAAGCAGCTGTCAAATCAAAGATACCGTCACCTAAATTGGCTTCTGTAATAGGGCAAATAACAACTGAAGCTTTAGCCTTAGCAACATCAATCAGCTCTTGGGGTTCAGTGTGGGTCGCATGCACCAGGTTCCACCGATGATCAAGCCCGATTTCTTTACTTAACCACTCAACAGGCCTCATGCCAGTATGCGTTAAACAATCTTTTACCTCTTGGATTTGTTCTGATACATGAATATGTATCGGGTGATGATTACAACCAGAGATCAGTTCTTTTATACCTGCAGCATCGACTGCACGCAGAGAATGTAAGGCAACACCAGAATTAACTAGATTTGTACATTGATTTTTTCTAGCGTATTCCTCTACAGCATTTCGAATATGTAAGATGCTTTCAGGAGAACTCGCAAATCGTCTTTGATCATCTTGTAAACGTTGACGATCAAAGCCACGATATTGATAAAGGGTAGGCAACATGGTCAAACCTATGCCAACTGCCTGTGCCGCTTTAACAATGGCCCATGACATGTCACTGGGGTCACCAAAAGGCTCACCATTGCTTGCTCTATGAATGTAATGAAATTCACAGACTTGCGTATAACCTTGACTTAGCAGTTCTGCATAAAGCCAGGTAGCAATTGTTTCTAACTGTGAGGGTGTGATGGCCAGTGCAAGACGATACATGGTTTGACGCCAACGCCAAAAATTATCGCCTGACGGTGAGCCTTGCTCTGACAAACCCGCCATGGCTCTTTGAAACGCGTGGCTGTGTGCGTTCGTTAAACCTGGCAACACAACACCAAGCTTGATGGCTTCATCTGAAGCTTGACTTTGATTGACTTTAATCTCTGCCCAATAGCCTTGGTCGTTGATCAATAGTTCAACATTTTTTTCCCACTTACCATTGATCCAAACTAGACGAGAATAAAATTTCATGCAAGTTCCATAGCATTTAAAAATCAAACAATTAGGTTCTAAAAACCATACAAGCTATAACTTTTCCAGATTGAATGTTCAACTCATCAATTAAGGCATTTTCTACCCAAAATAGGCTTTCAGCATTCATCGTTAAAACCGCTTCAGTCTGGCCGAGATGGACTGTACTGTTTTCGATAGCAAATAAGGCTAGGCATGGACCATCTGTAAACTTTATGTTCCCTCCTGCATCGAGCCTGACTACTCTCGTTGCGTAAGGTGAGCGAGACATGATGTTGAGGGCTTTTGCTTGAACGCTTATGAGGTGACAGTGACAAGATATTGAGCCATCAAACGTAAGCGCTTCATCTTTATGGTTTAGCGTGTAAACAATCTTGTCAAAAGTTAAAGTGAGTTGACCATCAATGATTGTGAATGTTCGTTGAACACCCTCAAAATTAGAAAAAAGACCACTCTCTTCTATAGTAGCTACAGAAATTCTTAATTGCCAATCGCCCTTTGCAGGCCATGTCAACAGTTCTTGAGTCAGCCCACCACCATTTTTCCATGGCGTATGGGAGACTTCTAACGCGTTAACAATAAATGACATGCCTACGATATGTTCAAAGCATGAAGGGCTGATTGAATCATGTTGCGTAAGTATGGTTTAAC
>CALBMZ010000021.1 GCA_937896225.1 uncultured Alcaligenaceae bacterium
AAATGGTTCACCTAATGGGTGTCAACTTCAATTTTTTGATAATCATCAAAGCGTGGCTTGATGTCTTCAACGTAACCATAAAGCCCCCGATAGCCCAACAGAGTCTGAGTAAAAAATCTAACAGGTCATTCGATTACGCCTCGGACTCATGACATAAAAGAACCCAACTTTTTCGCTGCACCCCCAACGGGTCATTTTTAATCCGACGTGAACACTAAGGTTCATATCGAACATTGAAAAAACTGTTCAGTCGACATTCCAGAAGCAGGTTGCTGTGTAGGGTTTAATCACAACGTGACACTTCATCACTTACCCTTCGACGTTCGAAATGCTCAAGCTTAGAATTAACTTGCAATAGCATGTTTTTGGTTGTAGATTATTTGAGAGATTCGTTCTCTTGTCCTTAACTTAAAAGTAATCATGCAGTTTGTATATAGCGCATTATTTATGCGTTTTTATTATTGTATTTAACGTTAAAGCTTAAGTAATATTTGCACTTTTTTGCTTAATTGCTCAACTATAAAAAAAACACAAGGGGATTCCATGCATCACATAAAACGATATTTTTTTAAAATGCTCATAGCAGTACCTATTTTGGCATTGTCTTCTTTAGGTAGTGCAATTGCGCAACAAACGCCCGCATGGCCGACTAAAAACATCAAACTGATTGTGCCGTTTGGTGCTGGTGGTTCTGTGGATCGCTTCTCTAGAGGTCTAGCTTCGCAGTGGGAAAAAACACTCGGTGGTCCATCGATCATTGTTGAGAACCGTGGTGGAGCAGGGGGCATGTTAGGTGCCCGAACTTTTGTCGGTGCGCCAAAAGATGGTTCCGTTCTTTTTGCTGGTATACAACCAACCTTAAGTATGAATATCGTAGCTCAGGGCGCTGATTTTTCATTAGATGATTTTGTATTTGTAAATATTGAGCAACGTGACTATTCATCAATCACGGTTCCAGCGGGTTCCAAATACAAAACTATTGAAGATCTCGTTAACGATGCACGTGCCAACCCAGGTAAGCTCAAAATTTCGATGGTGCCAGGTTCGGGAACTTACTTATTTGGTTTAGCATTTATCAAAGCCCTTGGCTTAGACGTCAATGTTGTGACCTTCAATGGTGGTGGCACACAGCGTACCGATCTGCTAGGCGGTCATAGTGATGCAATGGTTGCCTCTGCATATGGTGACATGGTGCTTGGTGATAAAGTGCGTGTGTTAGCTGTTTCCTCTCTTGAGCCTTTTCCAGGGTGGCCTAATGCTGTGCCAATCACTAAAGCATACCCAAGTATCAAAATACCACCCATTGGTGACAACCGATTTATTGCAGTTTCAAAAGAGTTTGCGGAAAAAAACCCACAAGCGTTCGCAGCTATCGTTGAAAGCTATAAAAATAATTTTAATAGCCAAGCATATCAAGACTATTTAAAAAAACAGGGTTCAATTTTGATATCTGCTTACCGAGGCCCGGAACAATCAGCACAAATGGTTCGTGAACTTCATGATGTTGTCGTTGAATTTAAAGAGACGCTGAAAGGCAATTAATTAATCGCTCTATATTGTTAACGAAGCAGTCTCCAATTGATTAAATGGGGGCTGCTAGTTCGCAATGCGTGATGGGGGAAACGCCAATGGGTTTGATGCCAACCATTAAAAAAATCGGGTTTGAAATAGCGGTTTTGCTGCTTATATTTGGGTACTCGGCTCATTACTATTTTGAAGTGGCTGCCTTACCATCAAGAAAAATTAACTTGTTGTTAATACAGCCTGTTTTTTTTGTTATAGCGTTTGCCACCATCGCACTGATTTTTATAAAAATAAGAGAGGTGCTGAAGTCTTCAGCACAACGTAAATCTCTGGGTTTGTCGCACGACAATTCAGGCCAACACATTGTTGAAACCATTAAGGGCGGTATTGACCGTGCGTTCTTAAAGAATGGCTTGGCTTTCGCGTTTTGTACCTTAACTTATGTGCTGGTCTTTGAAAGGCTCGGTTTTGTTACGTCCTCTTTACTATACCTAACAGTTCTTATCTTTCTTCTAGGAAGCCGCTCGCTTTGGGTGACGATTTTTTTGCCAATCATCGTGGTGGCCTTTTTATATATAACGATGGCAGTGATGCTCAGGTTTTCGTTGCCTGAAGGTTTGCTGTTTTAATCTTGCTGCACTTTCTTTTTAAGGTCGTTATCTATGTCTGAGCTTACCTACTTGTGGGCGGGCATCTCTTTGCTGGCTGACTGGCAAGTTATATTGATGATGGTGCTTGGGCTTTTGTTTGGCATTATTACGGGCGCTATTCCCGGGTTTAGTACACCACTTGCGATCAGCGTTATGCTGCCCGTTACGTTCAGTATGGATCCTTTAGCAGCGATAGTTTTTTTAACCTGTATTTATGCAGGTGGTAATTTTGGCAGTTCTATTTCAGCCATATTAATTAATATTCCAGGGTCCCCGCAAGCCATTGTTACCGGTCTAGATGGTTACCCAATGACTCAACAAGGTCGTGGTAATGAAGCCTTAGGTATTGCTGTCGCATCATCGGCCGTTGGAAACTTAATTGGTGCAATCTTTCTAATTTTGATCATGCCATTACTGGTCAAATTTGCGTTGAGCTTTGGTCCTCCAGAGCTCTTTCTGGTTGGTGTTATTGGTTTGACAGTGATAGCTAGTTTGCATAAAAGCTTTTTGAAAGCGGCTATTGCAGGTGCTTTTGGAATTTTGTTGGGCACCATTGGTATGACAACAACTGGCTCAACGCGGGGCACTTGGGGCTACTACGAGTTGCTAGACGGTATTTCACTTATTCCTGCTTTAATCGGTTTAATCGGTTTTTCAGAGCTATTCATGATGCTTCAGCGCACATATGTAGTGGGTAATACAGTAACCAACAAAAGAGATGGCCGTCATGACTTAAAACAGTTGTTGGGGGGCTTTAAGCAGACCTTTCGTCACCCAGTTACTCTGCTGCGTGCCAGCACCCTAGGCGTTTTGATTGGCGGGTTGCCGGGCGCTGGTGGCACAGTCGCTAGCGTAGTGAGTTACAACGAGGGAAAACGTTATTCGAAAAACGGGGCTAATTTCGGTAAAGGTGAACCCGAAGGCGTGATCAATGCTGAAGCAGCAAATAACGCATCTGAAGGAGGTGCCTTGGCCTTGATGCTGTCGTTAGGTATACCTGGCGGGTTGGCTACAGCAGTCTTAATTGGTGGTTTCATGTTGCAGGGCTTAATACCTGGTCC
>CALBMZ010000022.1 GCA_937896225.1 uncultured Alcaligenaceae bacterium
ATAAAACATGTCATGGCGCTTTAAAACCTCGCCTTTTCTAAAGCAGGTGGCGGGGGCAACCCTTAACAATCATAAACACTACCAAGCAATTCTTTCACCCCGAAAATCATAAAACTGAGCACCAGGTTGAACTTGTAATTGCTTGATGGTAGCTAACATGCCCACAGCAGACTCTTCTGCTGTAACGCTAGTATGCCCACCTGCAAAGGGCGCAGACAATGGCGAGGCTACCGTACCAGGTTGCAAGGCCACCACAATCGCTTCAGGACGCCTACGCTGCACCTCGATTGCAGCGGTTTGCAACAACATATTTAATGCGGCTTTTGAGGCGCGGTAACCATACCAACCACCCTTTTGATTATCTGAAATACTGCCAACACGTGCAGAGAGCTTGGCGTACACGCATCTCGGTGACGCCAACAGAGATGAAAAGTGTTTCATTAACAAAGCGGGGCCAACTGCGTTAATTTGATAGGCACGCAAAAGATGTTCCGTATTGAGCGCACCCAAATGTTTTTCAGGGCCCACACCATCAATCATTAACGCACCTGTAGCATCTATCATTAAATCAAAGGGGGCCAACGCTTTAAATTGGGTGGCTGCCCACTCAATCGAGGCTTCATTTTCCAAATTGAAGCCTTCATGAGTTTGCCGTGACAGTTGGTGAACGTGCGTGCAATTTTCGTCGGCGTTCAAAGCTTTGACGAATGCTGAGCCAATCGTGCCATGCGCACCGATCACCAAGGCGTTGTAAGTTTGATTATTCATACGAGACATTGTACTTAAACGACCCATCATCTCTTAAATGGGACATAGCTTGGTTAATCAGTTGCTGCATCAGTGCATTGGTGATGTTGGGTTGCAACTGATTTTGCCAGTGCATCAAAATTTTACAAAAATAACAAAGTAAAAACTGTTTTACTCTGTTCACTATTTACCGCAATAGAACCGCCATGCGCCTGCATAATCGCTTTTGTAATGGCCAACCCCAACCCCGCCCCCTCAAAGCTAGGGTGAGTGCGCGCTTGGTCAGATCTAAAAAAACGATCAAAAATACGTAACTGTATGGGCATGGGAATAGTCTCGCCCGTGTTAGAAACAGAAAGTGTGGTGACTAAATCAGTTTGAGTAATCTCGATAGCAATATGCGTGCTTGAATCGGCGTGACGAATGGCGTTTGATAATAAATTGCTGATTGCCCGACGAATCATCAACCTATCACCCTTGACCGTACCGTTACCCGCAACCGTTAACGTGACACCCTTTTCTTCTGCCAACAACTCATAAAACGTCAACAACTCTACAGCCTCTGATTCGAGCACAACGCTTGATTGATTGGGCACTTCAAGATGATTTTCAGTTTTAGCTAAATAAAGCATGTCAGATACCGTGCTGGATAATCGCTCAAGCTCTTCCACCACAGAAAGCAAGGTTTCTTGATATTGGTCGGTTGAACGTTTTTTGCTTAGCGTGACCTGCGATTGAATCAGCATGTTGCTAATGGGCGTTCTAATTTCATGTGCCAAGTCGCTTGAAAAGCCTGAAAGGCGAGCAAAATCTTGTTCAAGTCGCTCAAGCATTTGGTTTAACGTTCGCGCAAGCGGCTGTAGTTCGGTGGGTACATCTTGAGTCGGAATACGATCATTCAATTGTGCCGCGTTAATGTGACTTGCCTTAACAATAATAGGCAACAATGGCCTCAAACCACGGCGCGTAACCCACCAACCTAACAGGCCAGATAAAACAATGGCTACGGCAACATAACCCCACATGAGCGCTCTAAACGAGCTCATGAAATGATCGTGATGAAGCGTATTAACTGCGAGCACGACGGTTAACCCATCAACAGGAATTGACACCGCACGCATGGTTTGTGTACCCGCCAACCACTGAACCGCTGCACCGCTTTGACTACCCAGTTGATTCAGCAAAAGAGTCGAAAACTCAAACCCTGGGCTGTTATAAAGCACTTTTGATCTATCAAAGATAGCGAGGCTTAGATCAGGTTGAGAGTTGAATGCATGGCTAATTTTTTTAACCACCTCTTCTGAACTTGATGCGTTTTGAGCTATTTCCTGAACCAGCAGACCTTTATCGTATAAATAGACTTCATCGAGCTCAAGAAAATGTTCATTCGTCGCTGAAAGCGTTAACAAACCCAAGCCAATTAATAGGTTTGAGCTGACCAGCACAAATAAGCATACCAGCCTATAAGTTAGAGAACGGCGCCAGAAACTCATGATGCTAGTGGGTCTTCAAGTGAATACCCCATGCCACGTATTGTTTTAATTAGTTTGATGTCGAAGGGGTCATCTATTTTGCTGCGTAAGCGCCTCATAGCGACCTCAACAACATTGGTGTCGCTATCAAAATTCATGTCCCAAACTTGAGAAGCAATGAGTGATTTGGGTAGCACTTCAGATTTTCGTCTAATTAGTAATTCCAGCAAGGCAAACTCTTTAGCCGTGAGATCAATTCGATTACCCGCTCGAGTAACCCGTCGTTTAAGAAAATCAACGTTTAAGTCGGCCACACTAACTAGGTGCGACTCGATCGTGCGCCCTCTTCGCAGTAATGCCCGAATACGCGCAAGCAATTCAGAAAAAGAAAAAGGCTTAACCAAATAATCGTCAGCGCCCAACTCAAAGCCTTTAACACGGTCTTCGACCCGGTCTTTTGCTGACAAGAAAATAACGGGCGATAGGTGACCGTTTTGGCGTAGTTTTTCAAGAATGTCAAAACCATTTATGCCTGGAAGCATGATGTCAAGAATAATAAGGTCGTAGACGCTTGTCGTAGCGTGATGCAACCCATCTTCACCCGTTATGGCAACATCAACTGTAAAGCCCGCTTCGCTTAAGCCCTGCTGCAAATAGGCACCCGTTTTGACTTCATCTTCAACAATCAGTAGCCGCACGATCTAAGTTTCCATCAATTTAAAAAACATATAGTCATATTACGGGTGATTTTGCATCGACCCCTCAACATTACAAATTTGTAATGTTGTGCTCAGCTTAGTGTCAGCTAGGTTTTTTTATAATTCAAGTATGGTTTATTTATTTACGTTCATTTCATAGCAATCATTTCGATGACGATTATCTCTTAATGCTCATTCTATTTCGAGCACTTTATTTCGATCACTTTATTTTTATCACCTTATTAAGATCACCACTTTACGCCTTAACACAACCTATGCAAAAAACCCTCAAGCTAGTGGCTTACATCTTAGTCTTGGCGCTAGCACAAGTACCTCTCGCTTATGCATCGCAACCAGACGCCGACCCCCAATCATCAGATTGGGTGCAAGCCAATAAAAACGTGGGGCAGTTTTTGCGCGGCCATGTTGATGTGCTTAAGGCTGAGTCAAAAGCAAAAGCATCAACGCAGCAGCCTGATTCACAAGCATTATTGACCCTTTCTGCAAAATATAGCCCCTTAACACTGACTCATGCCAAACGATTAGCCCTTGAATCACGCCCCAGTCTTTTTTTAGTGGGAACAGAAAGCCTAGTTGATCGCAACCAACAAGCAATTGAAGTTACGACACTGATGACACATGTTGAACAAGCCTGGGTGAATGCAATCGGTTCTGAATTGATACTTAAATTTGAATCTGATGCAACAGAAGCTTCAAATATTGCAGAAGAACTTGCTTTGCGTATGGGTAAAGTCGGTAATTGGGAGGCCAGCAAAGTCATAGATGTCAGCCTCAAAGCGGCTTCGCAACGATTAAAACTTATTGAGGTTCAACAACAAACAGCTAACCATAGACAAGATCTAATCAACTTAGTCATGACAGATTCTTTTACCCTACCCAATGCGTTACCCACGATTCGCGGCTTGGGTGCCAGAAGCGATTTAAATGCGACAGCAAGTGAGCTCGCAAAAATACGGTTAATGCGTCTACCCAATCATGAAGGTCAGTTACTCGCCTTAAAACGGCTTGAAACCACAGTAGGACAACCTGCAATCGACCAGTGGCATTTGTATGCGTCTAATCAAATATCAACTGCTTTAACAAATCAAAACCCTGCCGCCATAACCATAGATCGCACCGAAATATTGTGGCAAAGCGATTTAAAAGAATTGCTTCATCAACGCGAAACTATTCAAGAACTTGAATGGCAAACCGCTACAACAATTGCTAAAGCTCAAACAGAGGTTAAATCTCGCCATATGCAGGTAACCCTTCTTAGCCAAGAATTTGTGCCCTTGTCAGTTCAGTCTGAGGAAGAAGCGATTTACAAATACAACGGCATGTTTATTGGTACTTGGGAATTGCTTGACCAGTATCGCGCAAAGATTGAGGCAAACATATCGCTTGTTTCTGCACAAATCGCTTACT
>CALBMZ010000023.1 GCA_937896225.1 uncultured Alcaligenaceae bacterium
AAAAAAATTTAAAACGAAGTTAGCTAAAGCCTATGAAATATGTAAAACAGATCAGCACATGAAACATATCCAGGCTTTACTTAACCGAATGTATCGAGCTCTAACTAGGCCTTTTTTTTGGTTTGCGCTTCAAATAAATCTTTTGTTTGAATTGGGTTTTAAACGTCGTATAAAAAACCTGCTTAAAAAATGCTTGTATAGGTTGATCGGTTTGGTTGGTAGACATCCCAAGCTTAAGCAACTCGCCGCTTACTTAGGTCGTAAATTTGGTTTGGTTCGACTTCTTCAGCGTCTACAAAGTGATGTTTTGTTTTTACCTCAAACACCGCCTAACAATAGTATTTACTTAACCCCTCGTGCCAATGTCATCTTTCTTGATTTGAAAGATGCCATTAAAAAACATGCTCATAAGGTTATTTGAGTCATGCGTATTGCAATCGACATGCAGGGCGCGCAATCTGAAAGTCGGCTTCGCGGAATTGGTCGTTACAGCATGGCATTTGCGCAGGCTGTGGTGCGCAACCGAGGTAAGCACGACGTTATTTTGGTTTTAAGTAGTTTATACCCAGAAACAATTAAACCCTTTCGAGATACCTTTCAAGACCTTCTGCCTCAAGAAAATATATTGGTTTGGTCTGCCCCAGGCCCTGTAAGAGAAGACAATCTAGAGAACACAAATAGAAGAGAAGTAGCTGAACTGATTCGTGAAGCATTTTTCGCTAACTTGCAAGCCGATATCGTTCATATTTGTAGTTTTTTTGAAGGTTATTCTCAAAACTCTGTCAATAGCATTGGGTGCTTCGGTAACACTTCCCCAATTAGTGTCACCCTTTATGACATTATTCCACTTGTTAATGCAAGAGACTACCTTCAAACTAACCCGCCTTTTGCAAAATATTATCAACGAAAAATTGAACATATTAAGCAAGCCAAACATTTTCTCGCTATTTCCGGGTTTTCTAGGCAAGAGGCAATCACTCACCTTGGTTTATCAGACTTAACCTGTATCAATGTTTCAACGGCCACAGATCAGCACTTCAAGCCTAAGCTTAGCGCTGACACTGAAAACCAAAAGCTTTTTAAAAAAATAGGTTTAACGCGTGCATTTTTATTTTGTGCAGGCGCTGGCGACCCACGTAAAAATTTAATTCGCTTGATTCAAGCCTATGCCAAACTACCCATGACATTGCGTATTGGCCACCAATTACTTTTTGTTGGAAAGATGCTTGATCAAGAGGTTGTACTGTTTAAAAATTGTGCTCGGTCTGCGGGTTTACAACCAGACGAATTATTGATTTTTGGCTACGTTACTGAAGGTGAATTGGTACAACTTTACAATTTGTGCAAACTATATGTTTTCCCTTCTTGGTATGAAGGTTTTGGCTTGCCTGCGCTGGAAGCCATGTCTTGTGGGGCTCCTGTTATTGCCTCTCACGCAACAAGCTTGCCAGAGGTGGTTGGCCTAGATGCAGCCATGTTTAACCCACTTGATGTGAACGCTATTGCTCAGAAAATACAACAAGCGCTGGAAGACGATACATTTCGCAACATGTTAAAAGTGCATGGCTTGCAACAAGCGAAACTATTTTCATGGAACGATACAGCCAAACGCGCCATACTCGCTTGGGAACAAGGAACCATAATCCCCGAGGTTGAAACTCAATCTTGGTCGGCTACCCTTGAAAGAACGGCAATTATTTATAAAAAATTATTAGGCAAAATTGCTCCCATTTTGAGTGTTGACGACGATGACCATACGCTGCAGAAAATTGCCTTGAGTTTGGCTCAGAATGAAAAGCAAATATATAACTATTTTAGGCGCGGTGTTTTACCCAAAAGAATTGGGTGGCGGTTAGAAGGCCCTTTTGATAATTCATATAGTTTGGCGATCGTGAATCGTGAAATGGCACGTGCCTTGTTAGCACTAGGTCATGATGTTGTTTTGCACTCTACAGAGGGACATGGTGATTATGTACCCAATGCGCATTATTTAGCTGCAAACCCAGACTTAGTTGCAATGTATAAAAAAGCATCCACTATTCCCTGTGACGACGCAGACATCACTAGTAGAAACCTTTATCCGCCCCGGGTCTCAAAGATGCATTCTCGTTTAAATACTTTGCATGCGTACGCCTGGGAAGAGTCCGGGTTTCCCTTAGATTGGGTAGATGAATTTAACCAAAACCTTCAAGGTATGACGGTCAATTCTAAACATGTAAAAAAAATTATGGTTGATCATGGCGTGACGGTACCTGTGGCAGTCAGTTCATTGGGCGTTGATCATTGGCAAAGGGTTGTGGTTG
>CALBMZ010000024.1 GCA_937896225.1 uncultured Alcaligenaceae bacterium
AGTCGGCTAGCTTAATGGTACGAATAATAAAACCAATAATGATTGTGACGATAACGGCTACGGCGCCTGCTTCAGTTGGTGTCAAGCTACCAGAAAAAATACCAACAAAAATAACAACCGGTACAATGAAGGCATACCAACCACGCTTTAGCGCCGCTAAAACATTATGTCGCCACTCTGGCCAACTGATCACTGCGCTTTGCTCATACGCATAGCGACGATTGATCCAACTATTGGTAATAAAAATACCTGTCAAAATGAGTAAACCGGGAATGACGGCTGCTAAAAATAACGTTGATGCTGAAATACCCAGTACCAAACCAATGATGATGTAAGCAATGGATGGCGGTATTAATATACCCGTACAAGCACCTGCAGCGACTAGGGCACAAGCATAGGGTCGAGGGTAACCCGATTCAACTAAGCGGCCAATCGTCATGCGACCTACTGCAGCAGCACCGGCTGCATCAGAACCCGAAATAGCGCTAAACATACCGCAAACCAAAACAGTAGCTGAACCAAAGCCGCTGCTTGTCCATTGCGTCAGTGCCTCTGCAACATCTAGAAATTTACGGCTTAACCCAGTTCGAACCAGCGCATCACCCGTTAAAATAAATAGTGGTACAGCTGTTAGGGCAAAGGCGTCAATGCCTTCAAACAACGAGCCACCAAACAGTGACATGGGCAACACACCAGACCAAAGCAAAAGGCCAATCGCCGCCGCACCAATTGACACCCATACGGGCACGCCCAAGGTAATGAGCATGACAAACAAGATAACAGGACCGTAGAAGTCCCAACCTAAAGAGGTGACTTGCTCAGTTAAACCTGGATAAAGAAAATTCACACCATTGCTCCTAAGACGCGCATTAGTCGAACAAACGCTCGCCTTCAAACACAGGGCGACCATGATAAAGATCTGAAATATCACGTCGAATTGACTGTTGTAAGCGATACATCAGTATGGTCATACCAATTGGCACAGCCGCTAAAAACCAGACCATTGAAACGCGCAGACCATGAGAGACCGAGCCAAATTTCCAACTCACCATCAGGCTTTCCCAAGACCAATACAAAGCAAAGCCAGCGACCACTGCGGTCACTAAATCACCAAATAGGTAGAGGAACGCTTTAGCACGCGGTGACACGAAGCCAAATACAACGTCAATTCTTATGTGTGCTCGCTCGCGAACAGCCGCGGCAGCACCTATCCAAACGAGGTAAATAAATGAGTACCGCACAATCTCTTCCCCCCAGACTGATGAGTTAGAGAAAACTTCACGCCTAACCACCTCGACAGCCATCGTAAGCACCAGTACACAATAAAATACTAAAAGTGCCCAGCGCTCGAGATTCTGGTCAATTGCGTGAATCCACCCGTTAGGTTTGTGCGGTTTTGTCATAGCTTCAGTACCCTAAACGATTAAACATCGTGAACGTAAAAGACGCTTTGCGTTTTAACGGCTTGCTCAAGCTTGCTCAATACTTCTGGGGTAGCCAATTCATTTCTAAAGGTCGCCCAATCGTCACGCTTGTAGCCGCCTGCTTTTTCCCATGCACCGATCTGATCTTTTGACAAGCTATGGAATTTAACGCCTGCATCACCCAATTCTGCCATCGCATAGCTTCTTGCGGCAGGAACTTTAGCGAGGTTTTGCTGGAATGTAATTTCTGAAGCAAAATCAATGCCTTCTTGTACGTCTTTAGGCAAGCTCTTAAACCACTCGAGGTTACATGAGTAAATTTGGCTATCTGGAACAAAACGCGTAAACGTAATGTTGCTTAAGATGTCTTTAAAACCAAACGCATAAAGTGCGCCTGCAGAAGGGTCAAGTGCGTCAGCTACACCTTGCTTAATAGCAGACGTCGTTTCACCCCAAGCAACAGGCGTTGGGTTGGCACCGATCATACGATAGTAGTGTTGCAATATCTTTGAGCCTGGCACGCGGAACTTAACGCCCTTGAGCTCCTCGGGCAACAATACCGCTTTCTCGCCTTTACGCATGGCAACCGTGCGAGGGTCAATCACGACATAAAAGAGGGGTTTAAAGCCTTTAGCCTCAATTTGAGGATGGACCGTATTTTTCCATGCGTTGGAAGTCACCAAATTGGTGAAGCTTTGATTTGAGCCGCAGAAGTATGGCAAGTTGATGAGATCAACTATGGGTGCAAAAGGCGCAAAATTTGACAACGAATGCTGAGCAGCTTGAATCGTACCCTCTTGCACTTTTTTAACCAACACACTACCCGTACCAAGTTGGCTTGCAGGGGCCAAACGAACATAAACTTGACCACGTGTAGAATTTTGTATGTTCTCTTTCAAGTCTAATTGCATGATTGGATAACCACGAGTAATGCCTAACTTATACTCTGTGGCGATTGTCATCGTAAATTTTGCGGCTTTTTGTCGTTGCTCTTCTTCTCTATTAACTTGAGCAACAGCCTCTGTTGAAAACAAAGCGCCGCCCGTGGCAGCAACAGCCGCTACGGTAAAGCCACTTGTGCTGGCAATTCGGAAAAATTGACGACGTTCAGCAAAAACACTACTTTTTTCTGATTCGTTTTTAAAGGACTTGGTCATGCATATCTCCTAGTGTGAAAAAAAAATTGCCACGGCTTTTATATTTAACCGTTCAGGCTTTTGAAAAAAAAGTTTATCAAGCTAATTAGGTATTTCGTTTAACGCCTCTTTAGCCAAAATACCTGCTACAAAAAAAATTACGGATATAAAAAGCAAAGTCATCTCTTGTAAGTCGGTCAAAAAATACCTCATACCGAAAGTTCCTGTGAGCAAAACAACAACAAAAAAAGCGACAAAAACTATCAACGATATGAAGAGTGAGTATCGAGCAACTTGTTTAAGAGATGATTCGTTCATATTATTTCCGCAACAATTACTTCAAAAAAAATTAAGCACTTTCGTACAAACGTGTCAGTACAAATTCACGATGACCCAGTGCTTCAGCAGCGGTCAATCGGCCATTTGCTGTACGCATCATCATTTCTAATAACTTATCGCCTGCACCGTCCATGTTCAGATCACGTTGCAACAAACCCGACGTGTCAACATCAACGTGTTCACCCATAGTGCGAACGGTACGGGGGTTGGCACAGATTTTGATAACTGGCACAATTGGGTTGCCCACAACATTACCCTGACCGGTGGGGAAAAAGTGAACGGCGTAACCCGATGCAGCACAAAGGGTAACCATTTCGGCTGCAGCAGATGAGGAGTCCATAAACCAAAGGCCTGAACTGGTTGGCGTTTCTGCTTTGTCAAGCACACCATCAACCATACATTTTTTACCGATCTTTTGGATGTTACCCAAGGCTTTTTCTTCGATGGTGGTTAAACCGCCTGCGATGTTGCCCTTAGTAGGCTGAGAGTCTGACAAGTCTGACGTTTTATGGCGATCAATGACTTCTTGGTAGCGGTTAAACATGGTCATGAACTGATCGTGCACCTCAGGTGTACGGCAACGAGCCGCAACGATTTGTTCACCGCCAGTTAACTCTGTTGTTTCACCGAAACACAATGTGCTACCGAGCTCATAGAGTTTATCGAACGCATTACCAACGGTTGGGTTTGCACCGCAACCTGAGGTTGTATCTGACTCGCCGCATTTGGTTGACACCCAAAGCTCAGAAATATTGCATACTTCACGCTGAATTTCTGAAGCCGCTTGCACCAACTCACGGGCACCGCGCGAAGCATTCATAATTGTTTCATGGTCGCCATGCATTTCAATTGAGTAGCCTAAAACAGGCTTACCAGAAGCAGCAATACCATCAACGATTTTTTTGGTCCAGCCTTCTTCGATACCGATCACAATAACGGCTGCAACGTTGGGGTTGGTACCTGTACCGATCAGCGTGCGAAAGTGCAAGTCAAGATCAGCGCCAAACTGCAAACGACCATAAGGATGTGGCAAGGCCATCGTACCCTTGATGTTGTTGGCAACAGCTTCACAAGCCGCATTTGAAATGTCATCGACTGGCAAAATAATGACATGGTTACGAATACCGACGCGACCATTGGCACGCCGGTACCCCATAAATGTAGTTTCTTTATTGATCATTTTAAGTGATTCCTTCATGAACGATTGGTTCGATGTATTTACCAGCGCTTGGTTTTTACGTTATGAACGTGCAAATGCTCGCCCGCCTTGATTGGACTGACAACACGACCAATATCAACACCATATTTCATAACGGTATCGTCTTTGTTCAGATCGCCAAGCGAGATCTTATGACCAATTGGTATGTCACTTAGGGTCGGCAAAGTAATCATTTTGTCTTGTTCCATAACCCAACCTGTCAAGTTTTGACCGGTTTTAATGCCTTCGACG
>CALBMZ010000025.1 GCA_937896225.1 uncultured Alcaligenaceae bacterium
AAACATCAGCGAAGCTCGATGAATTCGTGGTTGCGGGTTGGAGCAAGCCCATCACAGAAATTACCAATTTATTATCAGAAGAAGACAAAGGTTTTTTTAAAGCACGTTCTATTAAATTAGGCTACATACCTGGCGCTGGTGGCGGTGATGCCCTGCGTAACCTGCTGAGCGGCCAAGCTGATGTGGCCTTTACTGACCCTGGCTCATTTTTTACTGCTTTAGACAAGGGCGAAAAGTTGCGCGCCATTTACGATATTTACCCGCAAAATGTTTTTAACGTTGTGTCATTAACCTCACAAAATATTCTTCAACCCGCTGACTTAAAAGGCAAACGCATTGGTGTGTACAGCTTATCAAGTGGCACCCGTCAAAACTTACAAGTGTTGCTTAACCAAGCTGGTTTGAGTGAAGCTGACGTCACCATTGTGGTGACGGGCTTATTAAACTTCGCACCGCTCATACAAGGCCAAGTTGACGCCACCGCCGCAACAGACACGGGTTTATTGATCGGTCGCCAGCGCGGTTTGGGTGATGTTAATGTAATGGAAGTTAAAAATTACCTGAACATTTCAAGCGATTTTTTTGTGGTGCGTGAAGAAACCTATCAACAGAAAAAAGAGATACTGAAACGTTTTCTAAAAGCGTATCAAGACAGTGCAAAATGGATGATTCAATCACCAGAGGAAGCGGCACAACTGGCCGTAAAATATGCAATTGACGGTCAAAACTTAAGCAAGAACTTAAACATCATTAAACTTCGTAATGCCAGCAGCGTATCGGCGACGACTGAAATATACGGGCTCGGCGCGTTTAATATGGAAAGCTTGCAAAAAGGCGCAGACGTTTACCAAAAGATTGGTTTGATTAACAAAAAAATTGATGTGGGTACCGTTGTCAGTCAAGACCTACTTCCTAAATAAATGTCTATTAAAACGGTACGCTTGATTAAGTGATGCCTGAGATGATCAATTTAAACCAATCATATGAAACCATCGACTCGCAACTTTGACGGCCAAGTTATTTTAGTCACGGGGGCCAGTCGTGGCATTGGTGCATGCATCGCAAAAGCCTTTGCACGTGAAGGCGCAATGGTATTGGTCAATTATTTGAGTAATCATTTGGCTGCCGAGTCAGTTGTGGCTGAGTGTCAACAACTTGGCGGTGACGCCTGGGCCATAGCGGCTGATGTTCGGTCAAGCGACGCGGTACAGAATATGGTGGCGCAGGCTTTGGCCGAAACGGGCAAAATAGATGTGGTCGTCAACAACGCTTTTAGCCCTTATTTGTTTGACCCTGACAACCGTCTGCGCTTTTGGGAAACCTCATGGCAAGCGTATCAAAACCAATTTGAAGGCGCGGTTCAAGCAACCTATAACGTCTGTCAAGCGGTGTTGCCACATTTAAGACAAAAGGGGCAAGGTAGCATCATAAATTTAACAAGTGATTTAGTCGACCGCCCCAGTATCGCTTACCACGACTACACCACAGCCAAGGCGGCCTTGGTTGGTTTTAGTCGCAACTTAGCCACAGAGTTAGGCCCACTGGGTATACGGGTTAATTGTGTGTCGGCCGGCTTAGTCAGCCCCACTGACTCAAGCCGTCACACAAAAGAGTCTGTTAAAGATATGCTCATTGCGCAAACGCCTTTGGGGCGTATCGCCACACCACATGACATCGCTGGCCCCGTGCTGTTCTTAGCGTCAGACTGGAGTCGTTTTATGACGGGTCAGGTTTTAACGGTAGATGGTGGGTTGGTGATGAACGCGTCATGATTAGCCTTAATACAACACACGCGTAGAAATAGTGCCTTCGATTAACTGTAGTTTTTGCAGCGCCATGGTCGACCACGCTACATCGACATCCATCACTAAATAGCCAACGGCCTCGTTCGTATTTAAGCTTTGAGCGGAAATGTTGATGCCGTTTTCCGCAAAAACAGTGTTAATTGCAGACAACACACCCGGTATATTTTTGTGAATGTGAAGTAAACGGTGTTTACCAACATGAGATGGCAACGAGACTTCGGGGAAATTCACCGCAGACAGAGTTGCCCCGGTGTCTGAATAACGTACAAATTTTTCTGCCACTTCAAGGCCAATATTGGCTTGTGCCTCAAGCGTTGAACCACCAATATGTGGCGTTAAAATCACGTTATCGAATGCTCGTAACGGTGATATAAATTCTTCATCATTCGTTTTGGGCTCTTTTGGAAAGACATCAATCGATGCGCCACCGAGATGTTTACTTTCAAGTGCCGCAACCAAGGCATCAATGTCAACACAACTGCCGCGGGCCGCGTTAATAAAAATGCTACCTGGTTTCATTTTTGCAAACTCCTTGGCACCCATCATGTTTTCGGTAGAGGGTACTTCTGGTACATGCAAAGTCACCACGTCAGCCTGGGCTAACACTTCGTCTAAGTTGCCTAACTGATGGGCATTGCCTAAAGGTAATTTGGTGATGACGTCATGATAAATAACATGCATGCCTAACGACTCGGCGAGCACTGATAAT
>CALBMZ010000026.1 GCA_937896225.1 uncultured Alcaligenaceae bacterium
GATGGGTATTGATGTTCATTATGTTGTGGCCGTTCGTAACCCAATGGGTGTGAGTCATTTAATAAAAGAAAGTGATCATTTTAGCGCAGCGTTTTTATATGTTTTATGGATTCATCACACGCTCTCTTGCCTAGCGTATTTACAATACCGACCCAAAATTATTGTTGATTACGACCAATTGACGCAATCGCCACAAACTGAGTTGCCCCGTATGGCTCAATGGTTAGGCGTAACGGTTAATCAAGACGCGCTAGATCTTTATCAAAACAGTTTTTTGGCGTCAGAGCTAAGACAACAGCTGTATTCATTAGATGAGATGTTAGTTGATACCACGGTTCCAAAATTAGCAAAGGAAATATATAGTTTTTTATCTAAACAATCGAAGAATCTAACTGCATGCGATCAATCTAATGAAGAAATGTTGATTAAAACCTGGTTCAATGCATTTGCCTCTATGCCCCCCATGATGCGCTTGCTTGATCAACAAAATGGTCAAATCTTAGAACCAGCACTCGCTAGCCAAAAGCAAATAAAGCTCATTGATGAATTGTAGCAAGCCATTTATACACGCAACATTGAAATTGAAGCGCTTAACCATAGTCTTAATAAGCAGGTTTCTGAGCTTAAAGAAGCGCATGCAAATCAACATGCACTGATTAATAGCCACTCTTGGCGCTTAACTTTACCATTGCGTGAAATTAAACTTTGGCTCTTATCGCCGCGTCAACAGGCTAAGCGATACCTCAGCGCTGTTTTACGAATAAGCAAAAGAAAACACTAAAAAATGGGCCTATGCTTGTTTATCAATGGTCGTCAATTGGGGTGAAGAGGTAACTGTCAAAACCTCTATTTCCCCCATTTCTAGTTATAATTTTGATAATTAATCAATAAATTTATCGATTGAATCAAAAATTAATCGATTGGGCGTGTCACGTGTTGTGTGTATCGCTTTAAACTTAACTCACAACCTTCGGACTTTCAAAACCACATATGCCCAACCCAAAGTCGTTCACCTTTTTACAGGCATCAAAATTTGATGCAGCATACCAGCTGTCAAATAGGTGTTTATCGCCGCTTGCGTTGGCCTGTTTAACTGTATTGAGTGTGAATGCAACGGCGCAAACAGTGCCTCCGTCTATTCCGCCAAGCACCCCTAACTTCACCCCTACCGAACTCACCGTCAGATCAACCTACGAACAGTGGAAAATGCCTAACGGTAATAACGCGGGCATGTTGGGGTTAAATTTTTTGGTTGATGTGACACCAAATTTAAAGCTGGGTGCTGCGACTTATGGCGCGGTAACGGGTGAGTACGGTGGGTTAACCACCTTTGGCTTAGCAGGTGAGTTGCAACAAAACTTAACTGATTCGTGGCGCGTGCATGGGGGTGTATTTGTGGGTGGTGGGGGCGGTGCGGCTGGCTACAACCAAACAGGCAATGGCTTTATGTTTCGAGCTGATGCAGGCTTAACCTACCAAACACATCAGTATGGCAATTTTGGCCTGGGCGTGTCTTGGGTCACTTTTCCAAGCGGCCAAGTGCGCAGCGCGCAACCTTATTTGATGTATGAATACCCGTTTTATTCCGGTGTTCAAAGCGGCTGGTCGGGCACGTCTCTCGCATCAAGCTCTTCGAGCCAAACAAGCGCAGTCAGCTTAGCCAATACAGCGTCTCAATCAGAGGCCTCATCACTGCGCCAAGAATTCTCAGTCGGTTGGTCGCACAACCAAGTGTCTAACTCTGTTACCAACAGTCAAGGCGCTAAACAAAGTAGTTTTGACGTCGCAGGTGTGCGTTGGACAAGTTATTTAGACCAGCGTTGGTTCTTAAGCATCGAGGCAGACGGCTCATACACGGGGAGTACATCGGGTTATACCCAAATACTGGGTGGCGTTGGCTATCGCTTTCCTTTGGGGTCATCGACTGGCTTGAAAATATACGGCCTAGCAGGACCGGCTGGTTCAGGTAGCGGTGCGGTTGACACGGGTGGTGGGCTGTTGGTGGGGGGTGGCTTGGCCATTCAGCAAATGTTGACAGACCACTGGGCTATTGAGGTGGGTGCTGGTGGACTGAAAGCCACGACCGGCAACTTCAAAGCGTTCACCTACGGTGTGAATTTCACCTACGCGCTCAACACCCCTAAAATTAGCCATGCAACGTCATCGACAAATATGTTGGCAGGCTACCAAGTAGACCCGTTGCAGTTAAGGGTGATGAACCAAACTTATTTTAAAGCCGATGATAGATGGCGTAACGATGACGACCTAGCCTCTGTCAATAACTTAGGCTTAGCCATTGACTATTTTGTGAACAAAAACCTTTATTTAACGGGTCAAGGTTTAGTGGCGTACACGGGTAACTCACAAACCACTAATGCCGTAACAGCGACATCAGAGTTTACGGGCTTGTTGGGCCCCGGTTGGTATCAACCCATAGCTAGTAATTGGTTTGCAAAAGCCGAGGCTCTAATGGGTGCGTCTGTGGGTGGCACCATGAACACCGGTAATGGTGTGGTGTGGCAAGTGAACGCTGGTGTGGGTTATAACTTTACTGAAAACTTATCGTTTAGCGTTACGGGCGGCCGTATGCAAGCCTTTGACGGCCCTTTTCAAACGAATATACTAGGCGCTTCGTTAGGTTATCGTTTTGGGTTGCCGGCGAAGTAAGGGG
>CALBMZ010000027.1 GCA_937896225.1 uncultured Alcaligenaceae bacterium
AGAGTCACTGATTACACCGCTTTTCATGTTGGACCTAAATGCACCGACGAAATTATCTTTAAAACCATTCTTTGAAAATCTATAACCAGAGAAATTTTGCCCTTCTTCCTTATCGATAACAAAGGTGAATTCTGTTTTAACAAAACGAACCTCTTCAGGGTCTTTTGTATTGTGATGAGGATTAGCCCCTAAAACAGCTACATTAGCAACGCCTACCCAAGTACCCACGATATTTGTAGCGTTGGCTGAAAAAGCTAACATTGGAATCGACAACATACATAGTAATTTGAAAATAATTTTTGTCATTGCGTATTGAGTTACCTTTTTGTAAAGATGAATGGAACGATTAGAGCCTAACCATACAAAAAGAGAGTTAGGTAAGTTGATTTTTGTTACAAAACGGGGGTTTAGGATGCAATTTTATAATTGCGAGATGGGAAAGAATTGGTGGGTGCTGAGGGGCTCGAACCCCCGACCTACGCCGTGTAAAGGCGCCGCTCTACCAGCTGAGCTAAGCACCCAACTTTAAGTTGGGAAAGCTCTATACAAAGAGCCTAAACAATCAGTGATTATAAGCCAAATAAAATAATTTAATTTTAATCAAGACGTTTTAATAACAACGACCCGCATTATAGCGGGTCGGTAGAAAACTGCAAATCACAAATTTAGTTGACAGCTTCTTTCAATGCTTTACCTGGACGAAACTTTGGCACTTTAGCTTTTTTAATTTTGATTGCTTCGCCAGTACGTGGGTTACGACCTGTGCGAGCAGCGCGAGTAGAAACAGCAAACGTGCCAAAACCTACCAAGGTAACTGAGCCACCCTTTTTAAGGGTAGTCTTTACACCGACAATCATGGCATCAAGTGCGCGCGCAGCAGCAGCTTTTGAGATATCTGCTTTAGTTGCCATGTGGTCAATTAGTTCGGTTTTGTTCATTTGGAAACACCTCAAGTTATATAAGTTTAACTACGTAGTTTATAACAAATGAAACCAATATTAAGGGGTTTCACAATCGTTTTTTTACTTTTTATTTTTAGCCTTCAAGCTCTATCTGTGTCAAGAAAAAAATAAGTAATATACAAAAAAATTCATTTCGTTGACATATTTAACAAAACCTTAAAAGATACTTAAAGACTTCTCAACGCATTAAGACGCCAAATCATACTTAATGCGCTTGCATTGCAACAAAAGCTTGACTCAAATCAGCAATCAAATCTTCAGACTCTTCAATGCCGATTGAAAACCGTATTAAATTTTCACCGATTCCCATTTGCTGGCGTAATGCAGGCCCCATTTCATGATAGATGGTTTTGGCTGCAGGCAATGCCAAAGTTCGGGTGTCACCCACATGCGTGGCCAAAATAACAATTTTTAATTGATTTAAAAAAGCAATACAATCGATGTCTTCTTTTAACGTTGCAGCAACTAAGGTACTGAAACGACCTTTAAAAAGTTTTTTGGCGCGATCATGTTGCGGGTGGTGTGGCAAACCTGGGTAAGCCACATGTGCAACACCTGGGTGTTGATCTAAAAATTGTGCAACTTTCAATGCGTTATCACAAGCTCGGTCCAAACGAAGCGACAAAGTCTCTGCCCCAACAGCCAAGCGATGCGCCGGTTCAGCCGCTAGGGATGCTCCCATATCACGTAATGCTTTTTTCTTAACTTGTGTCAAACCCCAACTTGTAGGGTTTCCAAAACGATAGGTATCAACAATATTTTCAAAATCAGACCAGTCGAACAAACCCGTATCGGTTAACGAGCCGCCTAATGCATGCGCATGGCCACCGATATGTTTTGATAATGAATTCATCGAGAATGTTGCCCCAACATCTTTTGGCCTAAACAACCAAGGTGACGTTAAGGTGTTGTCAACCAAATAGATTAATTTATGCTCGTTACAAAACGCACCAATCGCTTCTAAGTCTGCAACTTGGGTGCCAGGGTTAGCTACTGTTTCAACAAAGACTAATTTTGTTTCGGGGCGAACAGCTTGTTTAACCGCCATAACATCAGTGGCATCGACCAAACTGACTTCAATACCTAAACGTGTCAACGTACCAAACAAACTATTGGTATTACCAAACACAAATTGGCTGGCCACAATGTGATCACCCGATTTGAGTAAAGTTGTAAAGACTGCAGCCAAGGCTGCCATACCCGTCGCAAACGTCAATGATGCGCGCCCAGCTTCCATATGGGTCAACTTATCTTCAAGCGCTGAAGTGGTCGGCGTACCCTGCCTAGCATAAGAATAGCCCGGCTTACCTTGAAACACAGCGACCAAATCAGCTGCATCGTTATAACTGTATTGCGAAGACGTATGAATAGGTTTATGCACAGCACTATGCTCTGTGCCAAACCATCGGTCACCATGCAAAATTTGAGTGGTGAAGCCTTTTTGAGTCGACATGAATTATGCTCTTTTAATGATTTTTTGATGACGTTGACGAACGGTTTCGTATAAACAAACACCGGTTGCCACGCTAACATTTAAACTTTCAACACTACCCATCATGGGAATACGTACCAAAACATCGCAACTCTCGCGTGTGAGTCGACGCATGCCATCGCCTTCAGCACCCATGACCCAAGCCGTGGGGCCTTTGGTATCCACATCGCTAATACCTTGCTCACCGGTTTCATCCGTGCCCACTAACCACACACCACTGTCTTTAAGTTGACGTAAGGTACGCGCTAAATTGGTCACCATGATATAGGGCAACGTTTCGGCTGCGCCACAGGCAACGCGTCGCACCACTGCGCTTAAGCCCGCTGAGCGATCACGCGGTGCGATCACTGCGTGCACACCTGCCGCATCGGCCGTTCGCAAACATGCACCCAAATTATGCGGGTCGGTCACGCCATCAAGTACTAACAATAATGGTGGGCCTTCAATGGTTTCTAGTACCTCATCTATATCAACGGCTAATGTCATCGCACTGGCGAGCGCCACCACACCTTGATGGTGCGAGTCCCCCCCTAATGCGTCAAGTCGGTCACTTTCAACCGGGTGCACTTGCACCCCATTGTCACGGGCAGACTGAATGAGGTTAGACATGCGTTTATCGCGACGCTGCTTATCAAAATAAAGGTCTTTAATCGAACTGGCTGCGTGTCTTAACCGTGCAGTGACAGCATGAAAACCGAGTAGTACTTGTTTTTCACTCATTGATTTGTTCTTAACGTTTTTTCTTGGCAGTTTGGCTGTTTCGCGGCGCTGCTGTTGATGTTTTTTTGGAAGCGGTCACCGCTGACTTAGCGATGCGCGTGGGTTTCTTTTTAGGGGTGCTTTGTGGGACACTTTTAGCCGTTGCCTGAACTTTAGATGCCTGCTTTAGCTGCGATCGGCGTTCACGCGCGGTTTGACCTTTAAATTGTGCAGGTTTAGGTGAAGCCGCTTTTTTAACATGGATAACAGACTCTGCATCACTGCGGTTACGGGCACGCTTGATGGCTGCAAACGACTCGCCAGCAACCAATCTAAATTCAATTCGGCGTGCCTCAAGATCAACTCTAGAAACCTGAACCTGAACCGCATCGGTTAGACGATACCGCATACCCGTTCGTTCACCACGCAGTTCATGCATGGCATCGTTATACTGAAAGTATTCTGTACCTAACTCAGACACATGCACCATACCTTCAACATGCAAGGTGTCGAGGGTCACAAAAACACCAAAGCTGGCCACACCGGTCACGCGACCACTGAAAACTTCACCCACACGCTCTTTCATGAACCAGCATTTCAACCATGCCTCAACATCACGTGAGGCATCATCAGCACGCCGTTCATAACCCGATAAAATCAGACCAATTTTTTCCCAGGTGTCATGCTCGAGCTCGGCTTCGCTTGAGCCTGGAAGCATGACATGATCTGGGGCTTGTGGGCGATAGCGCTTACCTGCCAATAAACTCTTTATCACTCGATGCGTCATTAAGTCTGGGTAGCGACGAATGGGCGATGTGAAATGCGCATAGGCTGGGAAAGATAAACCGAAATGCCCCATATTGTCAGGCGTGTAAATAGCCTGTTGCATCGAACGCAAACACATAGTTTGAAGCAAATCAAAATCTGGGCGACCCCGTGCGCGGTCAACTAACGCGGCATAATCTTTTGCTTGTGGGTCATCGCCACCAGCCAAATCTAAATTAACGGTCTTTAAAAAAGCCCGTAAAGCCTGCAGACGCTCAGCTGTTGGTCCTTCGTGAACACGAAATAAACCGTGATGTTTGCTGCGATGCATAAAGTCAGCCGCGCAGGTGTTGGCTGACAACATACACTCTTCAATTAAACGGTGTGCATCGTTTCGAACATGAGCCACAATTTTATCGATGCGCCCCAACTCGTTGCAAACAATTTTAGTTTCAACGGTATCAAAATCAATCGCACCGCGAGTTTTACGGGCAGCATGTAAAACGGTAAATAGTGCGTACAAATCTTGAATTTGAGGCAAGACGTCTGCGAATTGTTTGGCGACAGGCCCCGTACTATGCTGCAAGGCTTCCCAAACTTGGTTATAAGTTGTACGAGCGTGCGAGTGAATCACAGCGTTGTAGAACTGGTAAGCCGTAATTTGACCTGCTTTGTCACCATACCCAGCAATAACCATGTCGCAAACTAAAACCGCGCGATCAATATGTGGGTTTAAAGAACATAAGCCGTTTGATAACTTTTCTGGCAGCATCGGTATGACACGACGAGGAAAGTAGACGCTGGTTCCGCGAGACTGTGCATCGGCATCTAATGCATCGTTAGGTAGAACATAATGACTGACATCGGCAATCGCAACCAACAAGCGCCAATTACTTTGCTCATTTGAACTGTTCGTTTCTATTTTTTCGCAGTAAACCGCATCATCGAAGTCGCGCGCGTCTTCACCATCAATCGTAATGAAGGGTACATCTCGTAAGTCGACTCGCCCTTTGTAATCAGCTTTACGCAGCGCATCGGGTAATTTGTCAGTTTGTTTGATGGCTTTTAAAGAGAATTCAACTGGCACGTCAAATTTACGAACAGCGATTTCAATTTCCATACCTGGGTCATCAATTTCACCTAATACTTCTGTCACGCGCCCTAGGGGCTGAGTATGTCGGGTAGGTTGCTCAATGATTTCGACCAAGACCACTTGGCCAGGTTGCGCCTCACCGGCCTCACCAGGGGGTATCAACACATCGTGCTTAATACGTTGGTCTTCAGGCACCACAATCGTCAAACCACGCTCATTCAGTAAGCGGCCCACCAAACGGTTTGTTCGCCGTTCAATCACTTCAATAATGGTCGCCTCTGGTTTGCCACGATACTCACCCGACTGCTTGACCAACACTCGGTCACCATGCAATACCTTGAGCATTTCACGCGGTGATAAGAATAAATCAGACCCGCCCGTATCGCGAATCAAAAAGCCAAAACCATCGCGATGACCTTGTACACGACCGGCTATAAAGTCAAGCTTGTTGGTCAACAAGAGCAAACCTTTACGATTCATCGTGATTTGACCATCACGCTCCATAGCAGCAATACGCCGTTGATAACCAACTTGAGTAGCTTCTCTGACGACATTTAGAACGGCGGCTAAGTCTTCTGGTGATAAGGGGGCACCCGCACGTCGTAATGCCTCAAGAATATTTTCACGTGAGGGTACGTCAGGGTCAAAATCAGGAATTGACTCTTTAATATCTAGTGTCTTAACAGGTACTGCTTTCGGGCTTTTTGTTCGCTGAGTTGCCAAAGTAAGTTTCTCGTCTATAATTTCGCGCTTATGTGATGCATCAATTGTGTCACATGGTTAGCCCAGGTGGCGGAATTGGTAGACGCGCACGGTTCAGGTCCGTGTGCCGCAAGGTGTGGAGGTTCGAGTCCTCTTCTGGGCACCAAAGTTTTTAAGCATGGCACGTCTTAGAGTCGTTATCACGTATTCGACCCATTGCGTCTAGTATAGCCTTAGCTGCATATCACCTAATGGGTAGACTCATGCTTTTCTTAACAGTTTTTGAGGCTGTATTTCCAGTTTTTGCCCTCATTTTTGCGGGTTGGTGGGTTGCGAGAGTTGGCATTCTTAGCGAATCAACCACGTCAGCCCTAAATCAATTTGTCATTTACTTGTCATTACCCGCACTGCTGTTCGTTGCCATGGCGCGCACCCCCATACAACAATTGGCGCAACCCGGCTTTATCTCTGCTTTCATGTTGGGCATTGCGTTTGCGGCAGCCGCCTATTGGTTTTCAAGCCGGAACGACAACCTCGACCCCGTTGATCGCATGATTAACAGCATGAGCGCGGGTTATGGCAATGCTGGCTTTATGGGCATTCCGCTCATGACGATTTTGTTTGGCCCAGAGGCGCTCGCACCCTCCATTATTTGCTCGGTTATGACGGTAACGGTTCAGTTTGGCATCACGATTGTTTGCATTGAAATTAAACTGGCGAAAGGGGGCAAACTAAGCCCTACCTTATTCAAAGTCAGCAAGTCTATTATTCGAAACCCCCTACTCGTTGCTCCCTTACTCGGTATCGTGTGGTCCGCCTTTGATTTATGGCAACCCATAGCAGCCTTTAGGTTTTTAGACTTGTTAGGTGGGGCATCTATACCTTGCGCATTAGTCGCAATCGGTCTATTTTTGGCTCACACGCCCAAACAGAAACAGCTAAACGCCATGACGCAGCTAAGCGTGATTAAACTCGTTTTGCAACCCCTTATCGTCGCCATTTTGTCTCTTTGGGTATTCGATATGCCCATCATCTGGGCATGGGTCGCCATTTTAACGAGTGCTTTACCTGTCGGAACAGGCCCTTTTATGTTGGCTAGTCTCTATAAACGCTCTGGCTCTTTTACGGCACAGGCCATACTAGTAACAACCATTATTTCAACTTTGACCATAAGTGGTATCGTTGCTTGGGTCGATTACATATCATTACGACCGTAATATTCCTCGGAGCATAAACATGCCGTTTATTGGTCGCTACAGCGCGCTTTACTTTGCCATGGCAGCAAGTATTGTTTGCCTAATTTTGGCTTTAACAACCTCAGCTTATTGGCTACTTTTAACCTTGCTATTTTTAGCACTGACTGCTTTGGGGTTTTACGATCTGAAGCAAACCAAACAAGCCATTCGCCGCAATTACCCGATCATTGGCAACCTGCGTTATTTATTTGAGTCGATACGGCCTGAACTTAGGCAATATTTTATTGAAGACGATGGTCAAGACACCCCGTTCTCACGTGACACGCGCACCATGGTTTACCAACGTGCCAAACAAGAACTCGACAAGCGTGCGTTTGGCACACACCTAGATGTATATGACGATCATTACGAATGGATCAACCATTCTATAACGCCACAACATCTGAAAGACCATAATTTTAGGGTGTCAGTTGGTGGTCCAGACTGTAAACAACCTGTAGATTTGTCGGTTTTAAATATTTCAGCTATGAGCTTTGGGGCACTTTCTGCCAACGCTATTTTGGCACTCAATGAAGGGGCCAAGATTGGGCACTTTGCACACGACACGGGTGAGGGTGGCATCAGTGCTTACCATTTGCGACCAGGTGGTGATTTAATTTGGAATATCGGTTCGGGCTACTTTGGTTGCCGCGACGATAGGGGGCATTTCAATGACGAAGCATTTACCAAAAACGCGACTCGCCCTGAAGTGAAAATGATTGAAGTTAAACTTTCTCAGGGAGCAAAACCTGGTCACGGTGGCATTTTGCCAGGTGGCAAAGTAACCCCTGAAATTGCCGCCGCACGCGGTGTACCCGTTGGTAAAGACTGTAATTCACCCTCAGCGCACAGCGCGTTTGACTCTCCCATTGGTTTATTGAAGTTTGTTGAAAAACTTAGAAACCTATCAGGTGGCAAGCCTGTCGGTTTTAAACTTTGTATTGGTCATCCGTGGGAATGGTTCGCCATTGCAAAAGCCATGATGGAAACGGGTATCAAACCAGACTTTATTGTGGTTGATGGTGCGGAAGGTGGCACGGGCGCTGCCCCTGTTGAGTTTGCCGACCACGTTGGCACCCCCCTTCGCGAAGCGTTGCGACTGGTTCACAATACACTTGTTGGCTTAGGTATTCGTGATCAAATAAAAATCGGCGCATCAGGCAAAATTGTGTCAGCATTTGATATGGCACGTGTTTTTGCGTTAGGTGCTGACTGGTGTAACAGTGCTCGTGCATTTATGTTTGCTATAGGCTGTATTCAAGCCCAGCAGTGCCACTCAGGTAAATGCCCAACTGGGGTTGCCACCCAAGACAAGGGGCGACAGCGTGCCTTAGTAGTGAATGATAAAGCACCACGAGTTGCCAACTACCATCGCAATACGCTCAAGTCATTAGCCGAACTCGTCGGGGCTGCTGGCATTACTCACCCTAATCAATTACGTACGCAACATATTGCCTGTCGTAACGCCACCAATCATGTCAGCCTCATGTCGGTCTTATACCCAGACTTTGAAGACGGAGAAATTTTACGCGGCACCTTAAGAACCCGCGTATTCCAGTTAGGTTGGCCACTGGCCCAAGCCAGCAGCTTTGCTATGGCGCAAGACTTTAAAAAGGTTTGGGATATGCCTCGAGAAGGTGCCGTGCTTTGACGGTAGGATTAAAGGCAAGCATCGGGCAGGTATAGGCAGCTCATTAACCCCAGGTGGGGTTTAACCACAAAATAACCCAAAGTAAAACGGGCATCCAAAGTGATGCCAAAATGACTTGCAGCCCTAAAGCCAACCCTGCAAAGGCCCCGGCAGTGGGTTGCACTTGAATCGCGCGAGCCGCACCGATACCGTGTGAAATGGTGCCCAATGCAAAACCTCTTTGCGCCCAACCACTGGTATCGCGAGCAATACGAATCAAGTCAAAAATATATTTGCCCAATAGTGCGCCGATTAGGCCTGTTAATACGGCAAAGATGGCGGCCAACTCGGGTAAACCACCCATTTTTTCGGCTAAGCCCATGGCCACAGGCGCTGTTACAGATTTGGGAGCCAATGACATGGCCAAATATTGGGGCAAATCAAGTAACCACGCCATACCGACGGCGATTAAAGCTGACACCACCCCACCCACTAACGCGGCTAAAAATAAGCGGGGTAAACGACGCATCAAGTCGACCCTTTTTTGCCATAAAGGCCAGGCTAATGCAACGACTGCGGGACCAAGCAAAAAGTGAATAAACTGAGCCCCTGAAAAATAGGTTTGGTAAGGCACATCAAGCCAAGTTAAAACACATGCTAAAACAATGACTGTCCACAAAACAGGGTTAGCTAATGGGTGTTGATTTAATTTTTTATAGATCGTGCTTGTAATAATATATAGCGCTAGCGTTGAGGCCAAACCAAATAGTGGTGTGGTTGAAAGGTATGTCCAAAGTTCGACGAAATCAGGCATGCTCGTCTTCTTTTGTGTGACCCAACAGCCAAGCCGTCACAGCAATGCCCACGACAGATGAGACCACTAAAATCAAACCAATACGTGCACCAAACTCTGACAATAAATCAAGATGGGTCATCACCCCTACGCCAACAGGCACGAACAATAACGATAGGTTGTTCAGTAAAAAATTGGCGGCTGCTTCAACCGTTTGGCGTAAACGGGGCCAGTACAGCGCGGGAATCAAACAGACCATACCCGCGACAGGGCCTGGCAAGGGCAAGTGAAAAACGCGTACTAACATCTCACCCAGAGCTTGAAATATCAATAAAAGTGTGAAACCTGTCAGCGCCTGCATACCAGAATGACCTTTCTTAACGAAGTATCAGAGTCAAAAACGCCCGAACGCTGTTAACAACCAGACACTAAATATTTTCTATTATCACCAATTCAGTGGCTATTTGCCAGAATCAAGGTCGTTAAGTTTAAAGGAATCACATAAACCTATGGTTCCAAGGCGTAAGCCCCCGTTGCATCGTGCACTTCTGCCCCTGTTAAAGGCGGGTTAAATACGCACACCATGCGCATCGCAACGCCTTGATTCGCCTCTAACACGTGGTGATCATGGGCATTTAAAGCATATAAGGTACCCGCAGCAATTTGATGCGTTTGACCCGTTGCCATATCGGTAATCTGACCACGACCTTCGATACAGTAAACCGTTTCTAAGTGGTGACGATACGTCATGTCGAGACGAGCGCCTGGTTTAATAATGGTGTCATTGACTGAATACCCCATTCCCGCATCTTTAAAAATTAAGCGACGGCTGGTCCAGCCTGTTGTGTCGACCTCGGCTGAAGTGCCTAAAACATCATCTAGTTTTTTGATAATCATACTTTTACCTCAACTTCACTATCTTTAAAAAGCACCATACTCTCTTCAATAACATCTAGACCAAAATCTAGATCAGTGCGGCTCATGGTTAAGCTGGGTAGAAGTTTTAAAACCTGATCGTCAATACCTGCTGTTTCAACGATTAAACCCCGCTCAAAGCAAGCTTTTGATATTTTGTCAGCCATCTCGGGATTCGTAAAATCAACTCCGATGATTAACCCACGGCCTCTAACGGTGGCATCGAAACCTAGGCTTTCAATCATCACTTGCAGACGCTTTTTCGCATGCTGACCTTTACTTAATACTTGCTTTTCAAGCTCGTCATCAACCCAAAAGTCAAGTGCTGCAGTGGCGGTTACAAACGCTGGGCAGTGGCCTCGAAATGTACCGTTATGCTCGCCGGGCGCCCAGACATCATATTCAGGCTTGATTAAGACCAACGCCAGTGGCAAGCCATAACCTGACAATGATTTCGACAAGGTAATGATGTCAGGCACAATACCCGACTCATCGAAGCTAAAAAAAGAACCGGTTCGACCACAGCCCACTTGAATGTCATCAACAATCAACAATATGCCGTGGTCTGCCGTAATTTTGCGTAAACGTTGCAACCATTTGTTAGACGCGATATTGACGCCGCCCTCAGCCTGAACCGTCTCTAAAATAACCGCAGCAGGTAAATCTAAACCACTGCCCCCATCGGCTAATAACGTTTCAAAATAGGTCAAAGTGTCTAGGTCACGCCCTAAAAAACCTTCAAACGGCACAGAAGCCGTATGGTTTAACGGCACCCCTGCCCCAGCACGTTTAAAACCGTTACCTGTGACTGACAACGCACCCAAGGTCATGCCATGGAAGGCATTGGTAAAGTGCACAATCTGCTGGCGACCTGTCACTTTACGAGCTAATTTCATAGCTGCCTCAACTGCATTGGTACCCGTGGGTCCAGGAAATTGAAACTTATAAGTCAGGTCACGAGGCTTCAAAATCACGTCCTGAAAACGCTGAATAAACCGTTGTTTGGCCTCACTGTACATATCAAGCGTATGAGTAATGCCATCACCCGTTAAATAACGAAGCAATGCTTGCTTAATAGGCTCAGGGTTGTGGCCATAGTTCAACACCCCGGCACCACTAAAGAAATCTAAATAACGCTGGCCTGAGGTGTCAATCATCCAAGGCCCTTTGGCGGAACTAAACACGGCTGGAAAGTTGCGGCAATACCCACGCACTTCTGATTCGTATTTTTCAAATGTATTCATACTGCACCTCCTGAGTGAACGATAGGGCCAATGCGAACCAAAGGTTCAGCAGCATGCCCAAAGGGAAATTGATTTACCTCAAAATGTGGCGCCCACTCGCAGGGCACATTGAGACTTTGAGCAAATCGCGTAAAAAGTTTGTGCGAGGGTTCGTTGTCAGTCGCAACCGTAGCAGTTACCCATCGACAGGGTTTATTGGTTGGCAGGGATAACCACTGCTCAAGCATGTGTTGACCTAACTGATGACCCTGCAAAGTCGGGTGCACTGCAATTTGCCAACAAAAAACGGTTTGTTTTTGTTTGGGTGGGTGGTAACCGATAATGGCACCCACAATTTGTTCATTGTGCTCGACTACTAAGCAGGTCTCACCAAAATCGGTGGCCATCAGCACATAAAAATAAGGGGAATTTAAATCGAGCACACCGGTGTCACGAACCAGCTGCCAAAGCGTCAAACCATCATTAGGTTGAGCTGCTCTAAAATTTACATCTTTTAAATTGAAATCGTTTTTAATAGAATCGATATGCATTCACCATTTAAGAATGTTTGCACCATGCACCTAACAGCACACCATGACTGGGGGGTCAAAAAAAACAACGCTTTTATGTAAACGCTGATCAATTGCGCAAAGCACGTTGACCCATGAAGCAACCTAGGGGTTGCGTAAGAAATCACCTACGGTACTGAACTCGGTGATACGAAAAGACGAGTTACCTTAACATGGTAAACCGCGACTTGGCAACCCTTCAATACCAAGTATATTGAGTTATTTAACAAAAATGAGTGCGAAAATGAAGGCGAAAATAATAAAAAAATATCAATAAAAAAGACTTATGCCCATACCAACCGCATTCAAACACTTTACCTGTAAAATATGCAGGCTTTGCAATTTGAAAGGGTTCAACCTTTAGGTGCATCTATCAAATAAGCCCAATTTGAATGGTTCAATTTGCCATCACTGACTTTAAGATACAAACCGAATGCCTCATATCGAAATGCTAGAAACACAACCTATCAAAGCACCTCGTCGTCGTGCCGCTAGAAAAAAAATTGTCAAATCGCTTGAAACGGCACTCATTGTCACAGACGATTCTCTGGTGTCAGATCGAGACCAAAAACGTTTTAGTTTATTGGTTGAAGATGCCCATGATATTGAAAATCAAATCGAAGCTTTAAAAAAGCTCGTCGATCAACATCGAATTGTTTTTGCACAAACCATTAACCCCCTCACCAAGCGTCAAGAAGAAATCAAGCGCAATATGGTGATTTGGTTGAATCAAAGAATGTTGCAAGGCAAGCTTGCGCCCAGAGTGCAACGCATGTTGGGTGAAATCATCACCCACATGGCATATGACTATGCCATTGCCGGCGACGAAAAAATGCGCGAAATTCACGACCTGCATAGCGAAGTACCCTTGGCTGACCTTGAGCGCATTCAAATGGAAGAAGCGCAAGCTTTTTACGATGAAATGATGAAAGAAGAGGCTGAAAACCCTGAAGACTTTGATTCGCTTGAAGACATGATTCAAGCACGTTTTGATCAAATGCACCAAAAAGCACAAGAAAAAGCCAAAGCCGAGCAGTCTAAAAGCTCAAAAAGACAGAAGCTTCAAGATGCCGAACAAACCAAACAAATTCTTGATAAAGCGGGTTTAGCACTCAGGCATATTTATCGTCAACTGGCCCGGCAATTACACCCCGACCGCGAACCCGATGCCGTCATACGTCAACAGAAAAACGAATTGATGAGTCAGGCCAACATCGCCTATGGTCGTCAAGACGTGGTGGCTTTATTACGCTTACAGGCTGAGTTCACCAAAACAGCAGGTAAATCTGGCACTTTAGAGTCAACCGGCGCATCGTTGCACACGTTTGGCGCCCAGTCTACGCAAGGTTTGATTGAACTTCTACAAATACGTATTAAAGCGCTTCACAGAGAACAACGTGATGCTGAATTGCATGCTGTTGCTGAGTTTGTTTTGCCCTCCTCACGTGCATTAACCACTGAACGTCTCAACCAACACCTTGAATCAATCAAACTACGTCATCAACTACGAATTCGCGATTTGAAAGGTGAATTTGTGCAAATACAAAATGACTCAGGTTTGTCAAAGTGGTTAAAAGAGCAAGCGCTGTTTGCTTAAGTATGTCACCACTTAGCGTCAAATTGGTCTCGTAGTTCTTGTATTTGAAACTCAGTTAATGGTGTTGACTGAGTCATCAAATACAAGCGTGCGGTTTCCTCTAGCTCTTCTAAAACAGCGCTGGCTTGCGCTAAAGCTTGATGCCAAACGTTTGGGCCCAAACGATCAAGCATCACCGCACGAATAGGCGTTTGGCAAGCTTTCATGTGCTGAATTTTTTTAGATATCAGCTCACCTACTTTGGGGTCGCCTGGGCGATGATAAGGTATCAAGGGTACGTGCCCAACTTTCATAACAAAGTATGGGGTAATCGGTGGTACCACATCTTCCTGATGCCATACGCCCTTCAAGGTTAGGGCAACCAAGTGGGTACTGTGGGTGTGTATGACGCACTGAGCCGTCGAATCAGCGTCATAAATGGCACGGTGCAACGCTAAGGTTTTAGAGGCACGATCACCACTCACTTGCTGACCTTTGACGTCAACTTTTGCAATCGCATGGGGTTCTAAATACCCCAAGCAAGCATCTGTTGGGGTGATCAGGTAACCGCTATTATTGGGCAAACGAACACTGATATTGCCCGCAGAAGCGTGAACGTACCGACGTTGATAAAGCGATAGCCCTACTCTGCAGATTTCGTCTCGAAGTTCGGCTTCATTCATTTGGTGCTCATCTCAGTGTGCGACTTGTCATATCGTTTAGCTTCATTGATTTAGGTTTGCTGCATCTCATATCGTTAAACTTGAGCTCACCTTAAACACGTTACAACTTTTAGATAAAAAAAATCAATCATTTAATTTTTTAAAGGCATCTGTAAAAAAATCAGTGCCACCAAAATTACCTGATTTAAGTGCAATGTGAATTAAATCACCCTCAACGGTGGCAGACGTCCAGGGTACACCGGGGGCTATTTGAGGGCCGATGGTCATGTGATCGATTTTCAATGCTTTAATCACCGCCCCTGAGGTTTCACCGCCAGCGACAACCAGTTGTTTGACACCTAGCTTAACCAGCTCTTGAGCAATCATGGCTAGTGCTTTTTCAACTAATTGCCCTGCATGATCAGTGCCCAAACTTTCTTGAACACGTTTAACCGATTCGGGTTCTGCAGTGGCATAAAACAAAATAGGTTTTTGGCCCAATAGCGGTTGAGCCCAAGCAACCGCTTGCCCCAACACATCAGCGCCTTTTTCTAACTCAAAGGGGTCAATACAAAAGCCAGGCAGACCATCTTTAAGAAAGCTTTCGACTTGAGCATTCGTTGCCAACGAGCAACTGCCAGAAAGTATGGCCTGAGAGCCCTGACCTTGATCAAACCCAGAAATAGCTGGTGAGTCAATAGAAGAAGCAAGACCCCAGTTTTGAGGCAAGCCAATGG
The DNA here is from genome assembly GCA_937896225.1 of uncultured Alcaligenaceae bacterium. Classification (GTDB taxonomy): domain Bacteria; phylum Pseudomonadota; class Gammaproteobacteria; order Burkholderiales; family Burkholderiaceae_B; genus Algicoccus. Next base: position 15,054 of record CALBMZ010000027.1, read on the forward strand.
CTACGCCTGACCCAGCCGTGACCAAAGGCATACCTGACAAAGCTTGCCCAATGGGCTGCAAATCTTCATTTGACAGCACGTCTAAAATTGCAATTTCAACACCCTCTGCTTGCAGATCGATGAACTTCTTTGTAATGGCTTGAGACCCTTTGGCAATCGTTGAATAATCAACTAACCCCACTTTGCGAGACGTTTGAGACTGCAAAACGCGCACCAAGTTTGCGTCAGTCATGGGCGTTAAGGGGTGATTTTTCATGCCGCTGTCTGAAAGCAATTGATCGCCGACAAACAAATGGCCTTTGTAAATGGTTCTTGCCGCTTCCGGAAACGCGGGGCATGCCACAGTAAAGTGACTGTTAAGTGCCTTAAGCAGTGCATCAATCACGGGACCAATATTGCCTGCTGGGGTTGAATCAAAGGTTGAACAATACTTAAAATAAATTTGTTCAACACCTAGCGACTGAAGCCATAACAACGCCTCTAATGACTGCGAGACCGAATCAGCGACAGGAATGGTGCGAGACTTGAGTGCCACAACAATCGCATCAGCATCAATTTGAACACCTTGATCAACTGGCACGCCTATGGTTTGCACCGTACGCATACCGCTTTTGACCAAATTATTAGCCAAATCAGTGGCACCGGTAAAGTCGTCTGCAATACAGCCTAACAAAGGTTTTTTAATCAACATGTTCATTTCTTTTCTGGCAAATTGATACCAGGGAATATTTTAATCACGGCGGCATCGTCTTCACGACCAAAACCTGCAGTTGAGGCTTGCATAAACATTTGGTGTGCCGTGGCCGAAAGCGGCAAGGGAAATTTGGAAGCTCTGGCCGTGTCTAGCACCAGACCCAAGTCTTTCACAAATATATCGACTGCTGAAAGCGGTGTGTAATCGGCAGCTAAAACGTGCGCCATACGGTTTTCAAACATCCAGCTATTGCCGGCGCTATTCGTAATGACTTCATATAGCGCATCTGCGGCCACCCCTTCACGTAACCCTAACGCCATGGCTTCCGCCGCAGCAGCAATATGGACCCCCGCGAGCAACTGATTAATAATTTTGACTTTGCTGCCCGCACCCGCTTGATCACCTAATTTGTAAACCTTGGCAGCCATACTGTCTAAGGCGTCACCGGCTTTTTCGTAAGCTAGGGGGGAACCTGCACTCATAATGGTCATTTGACCAGACGCAGCTTTGGCCGCACCACCTGAAATAGGCGCATCAAGGTAAAGAAGGCCTAACTCATTTAAACGCTTTTCAAGGGCAATGGACCAATTGGGGTCAACCGTTGAGCACATAATGTAGAGACTACCTTTCGACATAGAATTCGCTGCACCCTGATCACCGAATAACAACGCTTCGGTTTGATCTGCATTGACCACCACACCAACAATGATGTCAACATGCTTGGCTAAGTCTGTCGGTGTGTCGTGGGCGACGCCACCGTCTTTCACAAAATCTTGTGCAGCCTGTTTACGAATATCGCACACATGCACATCGAAGCCTGCCCGCCTTAACGAACCCGCCATGCCCAAACCCATGGCACCCAGACCCACTACCCCGATTTTTTTCTGATTCATCTTAAACCTTATTCCTTGAGAGACCACCAGTTTGAGCCAAACTGGCCTTGTAACCATGTATTGAATAACTTAACTTTAGCTGGAACCATTTTAGGGGAAGGAAACACCGCGTGTATTTCTTGTTGTGGTAGTTGCCATGAAACCAATAATGGCATCAAAACTTTATTTTTTATTGAAGTATTAGCGACATAAAGTGGTAGTGCCGCTATTCCAAAACCCTCACGCGCAGCTGCCAACAGCATTGACAGATTATTTGACCTCAAACGACCGTGAACTAATATTGATAATCTAGCGCTATCAGGCCCAATAAAATGCCAATGATCACTCCCCTGAACGGTACTGTAAATTAATGCGTCGTGTTCATTAAGGTCTAACGGGCTTATAGGGGTGCCTCTAAGCTTTAAGTATTCAGGGGAAGCCACAACGACCCAAGGGTTTAAACCCAAATAGGTTGAACCCAATGTCGAATCGGCAAGTCTGCCCATACGAATCGCAACATCAATCCCTTGCTCGATCAGATTAACGTAACGATCATCACAATTTAGCTCCATGTAAAGCTGAGGGTTAATTTTCATGAAACCCATAATTAAAGGCGCCATAACACGACGACCAAAAGCGACTGATGTGCTGATACGAATCGTTCCCTCGACATGTTGTTGAAGCAACGAACCTACTGATTCAGCTTCCTCAACATGAGTACAAATTAATTTACATTTATCGTAATAAAGTAGACCAATTTCGGTTGGTGCAACACCGTGAGTTGTGCGGTGCAACAATCGCGCCCCTAATTTATTTTCCATTCTGCTAATGTGTTTGGTGACAGCAGGCTGCCCGACCCCTGCCTCTGCTGCTGCACGACTAAAAGAGCCTAGATCAACAACCCGAACGAATAGCTTAATGGCTTGAATACTTTCCATAACAACCTTTTAAACAAATGATGTCTTCAATATAACTTGACTCTAACGAGCACTCACTTTTCTAACAAAACATTTTGGTATTCCAACATGGAATAAGCATCATGCGCAAGGGGCCTATTCCCCGACTTAAAAAAAAAGCTCATCATCAGAACTATTCAACTAACCCAACAAGTCATATTGACTGACGAAGGAGCAAACACATGGCTAAGATGAAAGCTATTAAGGCAGCATTACTTATTATGGAAAAAGAAGGAATTACAAAAGTATTTGGAGTGCCAGGAGCCGCTATCAACCCCTTGTATAACCAACTAAGGGAGCGCAATGTTATAAGTCACATATTGGCTCGACACGTTGAAGGTGCATCGCATATGGCTGAAGGCTACACTCGTGCAAAAGCTGGCAACATTGGCGTCTGTATTGGTACCTCAGGCCCTGCCGGCACTGACATGATAACGGGATTATATTCTGCGCAAGCCGATTCAATACCGATTTTAACGATTACCGGTCAAGCGCCACGCTCGCGTTTACATAAAGAAGATTTTCAAGCAGTTGACATTGTATCCATAGCAAAACCCGTAACAAAATGGGCCACTATTGTGTTGGAGCCAGCTCAAATCCCAGGTGTATTTCAAAAAGCATTTCATTTAATGCGATCGGGCCGTCCCGGGCCTGTGCACATTGACTTGCCATTTGATGTAATGCAAACCGATATTGAGTTTGATATTGACACCTACGAACCCTTAGCTGTGTTCAAACCAACGGCCACCCGCAAACAAATTCAGCGGGCAATTACCATGGTACTTGAATCAGATCGACCATTAATTGTGGCTGGTGGAGGCATTATTAACGCTGACGCATGTGAATTATTGGTTGAGTTTGCAGAAATCACTAATATACCGGTGATTCCGACATTAATGGGTTGGGGCTCTATTCCTGATGATCACCCGCTAATGGCGGGCATGGTTGGCTTACAAACCAGCCACCGTTATGGCAATGCAACCATGTTAGCCAGTGATTTTGTTCTGGGTATTGGTAATCGCTGGGCTAATCGCCACACCGGTTCTCCTGAAGTCTATTGTAAGGGTCGTAAATTTATTCACGTTGATATCGAACCCACACAAATTGGTCGGGTTTTTGCCCCTGATTTTGGGATCACCTCAGATGCCAAGGCCGCTTTAGAACTATTTGTTGAGGTTGCAAGACACATGCAAGCAAACGGCAAATTCAATAAATTTAAAGTGTGGGCAAATGAATGCCAAGCGCGCAAGTCTTCAGTCTCATTTTTGCGCAAAACCAATTTTGACAGCGTACCAATGAAGCCGCAGCGTGTTTATCAGTGCATGAACAATGCTTTTGGCCGCGATACTACATATGTGTCAACGATCGGTTTAAGTCAAATTGCTGGGGCACAATTTTTACACGTGTACCACCCGCGTCACTGGATCAATTGTGGCCAAGCTGGACCCTTAGGCTGGACAGCACCCGCCGCATTAGGGGTGTGTGCTGCTGACCCAACGCGTGAGGTGGTGGCTTTATCAGGTGATTATGACTTTCAATTTATGATTGAGGAACTCGCCGTGGGTGCCCAATTTAAATTACCGTATATTCATATAGTTGTGAATAACAGCTACTTAGGCTTGATTCGTCAATCACAACGAGGGTTTGATATGGACTACTGTGTGCAACTGGGTTTCGATAATATCAACTCCGCTCCTAGTGAACCTGCTGCAAATGGCTATGGTGTTGATCACGTTAAAGTCGTAGAAGGATTGGGTTGCAAAGCAATACGGGTCGTCCGACAAGAAGAAATTGCGCCAGCAATTGCTCAAGCACGCATCTGGATGAACGAATTTAAAGTACCCGTCATGATTGAAATCATTCTTGAACGCGTGACAAATATTTCTATGGGCACTGAAATTGATAATATTTTTGAGTTTGAGGAGATGCCACAAAATATATCAGACGCACCAAGCGCCAAAAATGTTTCAATAAACGATTAATTTAAAGGATATCTAAAATGCCTAAGTTTGCTGCCAATTTAACAATGCTTTTTACTGAGCTACCTTTTTTAGATCGGTTTAAGGCTGCCCATCAAAATGGATTCAAAGCTGTCGAATTTTTATTTCCCTATGAATGGCCAGCTGAGCAACTCAAAACCCTGCTTGACAAAAACAATCTAGAATTAGTACTACACAATTTACCTGCTGGTGATTGGAATGCTGGCGAACGTGGCATTGCTTGCCACCCAGGCCGCGTTAATGAATTTAAAAATGGGGTTGCCAAGGCAATTGCTTATGCCAAAATCCTAGGAATTAAGCAATTAAATTGCCTAGCAGGCAAGTTACCTTTAGATGTCGACCCATCAG
>CALBMZ010000028.1 GCA_937896225.1 uncultured Alcaligenaceae bacterium
GATGAATTCTTGGTTAGTGTTTGGCAGTATGAGATGTTTACCGTATCAGATACTGTCGTTATAGAAGGCCGCTCTATCACCACTCAGCGAAGCGTGACAATCGGGAAAAGCATTGGTGCGATGGTGATTTTAATTTTTGGCTTGTTATTAGTTAAACGTATTATGTCCCGCACGATGCAATTTGCCATGCGACGCACGAGCATTCATGCCAGTACTTTGTTGATTTTTACTCGTTGGGCAACACTGATTGCGGGTATGTCATTAATTGTTTTCAGCCTTATTTTGGTTGATATTCCGCTTAGTATCTTTGCTTTCGCGGGTGGTGCCTTGGCTATTGGCATCGGCTTTGGTGCGCAAAATCTTTTGCAAAACCTCATCAGCGGTTTAATGCTTTTAATTGAAAAGCCGGTTCGAGTTGGTGACTGGATCGAAGTAGGCGGACTAACAGGTACGATTACTTCAATAGGTTTTCGTTTCTCAGTTTTACTCAGCCCAACGGGTACAGAAAATATCGTACCGAACAGTGTACTGGTGCAAGAAAACCTCGTTAACTGGACATACTCTTCACCCGATGTACGTCGTGAGATTCAAGTATGGGTTGAATATAAAATCGACCCTGAAACCGTTACCAATATATTAAAAGCGGTAGCGAGTGACCATCCTGTTGTTTTGAAAAACCCTGAACCACGTGTTTTATTAGATAGTTTCACTGAAAGGGGTATGTTGTTTAAATTGCAATTTTGGGCGCCTATGTCTGCTCATTTAAGCGGCCCCGTCATCATGAGTGAAGTCAGACGCGAATTGCATGCACGCTTTACTGAGTATGGTATTGCTTTTGCTTATCCGCATCAAAGCATAAATATTCAAAGGTCACAAAGCATTGCAGACTGCTGATATTTGGCACTTACCTCAACACGGCATCTTAATGCAAGTGTTGCACTTCATTTCATTTACCACTTGTTAAGTAAATATTGAATGTAGTAAAGCGGCATGACAATGTGGGGTTTTTCTGATGCGGGTGAACCTTGCGTGCCTGTGAGTTTAAAAGTTTTGCTTGGGACACATTTTTCTATATAAGAAGCGAGTGACTTAGCCCGCGTACGTTTGCCGCTTTTTACCTCAATAGGAATAATGGCACCGTCATCATTCGTAACAATAAACTCGACTTCTGCTCGGGCATCGTTTCAGGAGTAAGTTGGGTCTATACCCATGGCTGTGAAAGCTTGTTTTACAAAATTTTCAGCAACATACCCTTTGTACTCATCTTTTTGTTGCTTGATTTCTTTATAGCTATTGCCCAGCATATGATTAAGTAAGCCGACATCAAATAGAAATAATTTAACCATATTGTCTTTTTTGTAAGCAGCAAGTGGTGTCTTGGGTTTGCCCTCAATTGGGTAGTTAGCCAATGCTAAGCGACAACGTAGTAGCCAGTGAATCGCTGTTTCATAATCGGTATAACAATATTTACGTTTATAGATATTTTTAAATTTAAATCGCTTAACCGATTCATCTATAAAAAGAGAAAGTTGTGTCGGTATGATATTGAAAACAGATTCAATTAGCGCGGCGTTAACTTTACCAGCATATTTCCCAAAATCTCGGCGGTAGCCAGCTACTAAATCAGAGTGTATCTTTGTGACCTTTTCAACCCGTTCTAAGATACCTAAATCTTTAAATTGATACCAAGCAGCAACAGCCTCAGGCATACCACCTGTAAATAAATAGTCTGTAAATTTACTTAATAATTTATTGTGTACGGTCGCCGCATTGACTTGTGTATCAAATGCCTTGATCAGTGCTGACTCTTCTACTGCTTTGACTGGCCCCTAACCAGCCCCATAAAGGGCTTTCTGGTCTAGTCTTGTTCTGTTTGTTTTGAAATAATGTTTGTTAGCCAATACCGTATGATGTTTTTAGCTAAGTCGTGTTGACTATTCTGAAGACCTGCGTAAGAATTTCACTGTCCAAGAAAGGGGTCATATTATGCACGCGCGCGTCACAAAATTAGAAGCAGTTATCGCAACCTTGGCTACGCGTGAAGACCTTGCTAGGCTTGAAGTAACCCTTCATCGCGAGATCTCAGGCATTCATCAAACATTAACAGCTCAAACTTGGAAGATTCTATCAACGTTGATCGCTACGTCAACGCTGTTAGTGAGTGTGACGTATTACATGGCTAAATATGTCGGGTAGGGTGATTTTTGATCGATATTGATGTTTCCAAGCATAAAAATTTGATCAAGATAAGCCTACCGCTTGGCTGACTTGTTCAACGCCTTGGCTATTAAGGGGGGCTTGTCAAAGATCAATTTGACTCTAAAGTTAGAGAGGTTTATAGTTATCTTGTGATGATATGGTAATGCATACGAATAAGAACGCTGAGTACACGCTAAGATTTCTATTGGACTTTAACGGACGCATACATTGCTACGAAAAAGGATATTGGGTGAAGTTCGAAATAACGCAGGGGAGTGCAAGCGCGTTAAGGCCGCATGGGTTGAACTACTCATTCACGCTGCATGACCCTAGCAACCAGAGATTAATGGGGTTTGACAACGCACATCCTGTTAATTCAGACCATTCATACAAAAGAAGGAAACAAACCATGAAGCACGTTAAGATTCAAAGCCATGCGTCTTTGCGCGATGAAATGAAAGCCGTTGCACGTGGTGAAAAGAAAGCGTCAAAAGATGCTGGGATAATGAGCTTTAATTCTGTCGAAACACTGCTGCGCCTCTTGACACCGCAGAACCGCGCATTACTCGCGGCTATTCGCGACCAAAAACCTCAATCGATTGCTGAGTTAGCTAAGTTAACGGGCCGAGCTCAACCTAACCTAACTCGTACCTTGGGGAAGTTGGAGGCCATTGGTTTTGTGAAATTTAATACTGTTGCGCGTTGTAAAGTTCCGACAACCTCGGTTCGCTCCCTCCAAATCAAGATCGATCCGTTTTCACAGAACGATCAGCTTAAGTTTGGGTGAAGTGCCAATCTAATAGCACGCAATGGCGCGGTTGATAAGTGGCCATGCAGATTTCGAAGACACCGTTTGCGGAATTCTCCTAGGCAATTTTGCCGCCACACCCCGAGGCCGGCTTGGGCTTTCGAGGCGGACAGTTTTTACGCGTTTTGTTAGTTTGTTCGGATCACGATGGAAGCTATGAACATGAATGAAATAAAGTGTCCCCATTGCGGTAAAGCATTCAAAATCGACGAGGCTGGGTATGCAAATATCTTAAAACAAGTGCGCGATAGTGAATTTGAGAAGCAGCTTAGCGAACGGCTTAGGTTGGCTGAGCAAGATAAGCTCGCTGCAGTGGCTTTGGCTCAATCTCAAATGGCAAATTCACTACAGAACGAAGCGCATGCTAAAGATGCTGAAATTCAAGCATTAAAAGCTAAGCTTGATGCCGCTACCATTTCCCAAAAACTTGCTGTGACGGAGTCACTTGTTCAAGTCGAAAAGGAACGCGATGGGCTTTTAAAAGATTTGCAGTATGCCAATACAGAAAAGCAACTTATTGAGAAAAGTTTAAAAGAAAAGTATGACATTCAAATTAATGATCGCGATGAAACCATTGAGCGCCTTCGTGACTTGAAAACAAAGCTTTCAACCAAGATGGTCGGCGAAACCTTGGAAGAGCATTGCCATACAGAATTCAATAAACTTCGTTCAACAGCCTTTTCTAGATCATATTTTGAGAAAGACAATGACTCACGCACGGGCAGTAAAGGTGACTACATCTTTCGTGAAAAGGATGAGTCTGGGGTTGAGGTTGTTTCAATCATGTTTGAGATGAAAAACGAAAGTGATGAAACAGCTACTAAGAAAAAAAATGAAGATTTTCTAAAAGAACTCGATAAAGATCGTATTGAAAAGGGTTGTGAGTTCGCTGTTTTAGTCTCTTTGCTTGAATCAAATAGTGAGTTGTACAACACGGGCATCGTTGACATGTCTCATCGTTACCCAAAGATGTATGTTGTGCGCCCCCAGTTTTTTATACCCATCATTACTTTGTTACGAAATGCCGCTATGAACTCAGTACAGTATAAAAAAGAGTTGGCATTCATCAAGTCACAAAACATTGACATTACTAACTTTGAAACTGAGCTTGATTCCTTTAAAAATGCTTTCGCAAAAAATTACGAACTTGCCTCTAAGCGCTTTCAAACTGCAATTGACGAAATTGATAAATCGATCGATCACCTGCAAAAAACCAAAGAGGCTTTGTTGGGTACTGATCGCAACCTTCGTTTAGCCAACGACAAAGCGCAAGACGTGACGATCAAGAAACTGACCCGTGGTAACCCGACAATGGCTACTAAGTTTGAAGAGCTCGATAAACCGAACCGTTCCGAAGCTTAGAATGATGCCGAACCGACTCTAACGGTATTTTATTCATGCACTGTATTGAGGTTTCACGTTTGGTCCAGTCATTTCTAAAAAAAGAAGAAATTTTCTTTTCAGATGAGTGGTTAAGAAATTTAGAGGGACTAAACAGATGTCACGTATATCTATACAAGCGCTTGCAATTGCAATACAAAAAATAGATGCCATGAATGAGGACCAAAAAATGATTTTGGCCGATGAAATATTTATCAAGCAGCCGAATATGCTTAGTGCTGTTACAGCACTAAGATCAATGGGCGTTTCATTTGAAAAAATGACAGTTGCATTCGAAATTCTGTTTGTCTGCTTTCAAGCCATGAAAGAGTCGAAGTTGGCTTGGCCACTCATTACTGAAGATGATCAGGAAAAGCAACTCAAACGCTATGTCGCAATTGTGAAATTTGGCACAGATTTGAGTGCGAATTTAGAGCATATTGCAATGATGCAATATGTCGAAAGCCATCCAGAGCAACCACTGCTTGCCTTCATTTCCTCAGAGCACAAAAAATTTCTTGAATATAACGTTGTACAAAAAAGCGATAGATTTTTTATTCTCAGTACAGTGACGTTGGTGAACTGTATTGCCTTTGTTGCGTTGCCCTAGGCGACACGTAAAAGTTAGTCGTCACTAAATCCTATGAAACATTTGCTATGCCATGAGCCAAGATTAGATTCTAGTCGCTAAGAATTTAAAAGAATTTAAGAGCTTGCCCAATTTGGCTTTAGAAAATTGGGTTTGAATTGAATCTAAACTTCACTTGTGGCCAAGATTGTAAGGTTTAACAAACCATGCGCGTAGCCCATGAAGCGTCTAAGAGATTCCACCAAGAGGAGTCTTTCAGAGTAAATGGGTTGGCTGTTTGCGACATAACCAAGTGTGCGTTTTAAAGCGATACCTGTTAAGCCTTTAAGCTGCATATCAAATAAAAAGACATTGTCTTCAAGATAAAAATAAGTGATTGCTATCTCATCCTTTGAGACACCTCCTAGGCAACAATCATAAAAAAACAGGAGATTCGTATGTCTGCACAAGTGATCGCCATAGTCAGCAAAGACCAAATAACGGAAACAAGTTGCGTTGAGATTAAAAAAGCTTTTGAGTTTCTCGCGGAACAAGGTTTTCGCCCTATTCATGAAGATGACCACACCATTAAATTTCGAATTGAGGGTGTCATCATGCGGTTAGATAGGCAAAATGATCAGTCTGGCTACAGGCTTTACGCTTGGGTGCAGAGCGGACAGCACCTAAGAAACTGAATAATTGATCATGAGTCAGTCTATCAACAAACGCATTCTCATTACCGTACTCACTATTTTGTATAAGTAGCTCAACAGGAGAAAGACGATGACACATTGTCGCTTGGGTGATTTAGCCATCACTATTAATTGTGATGTACAAGAAAATCTCGGCCGTATTGTGCGCGTGATCGGCATAAAAGATCTGAAGCCTTGGCAAGACAAAGGCGAGGTTTTCGTTTGGGAAGTTGAGGCCATTTCAGAAGCGAGCCCTTTGATTTATAAATATGATCAATGCCTGATTGAAGCACTTAGAGGCCCTGTGCCCGATATATTCTTGCGGCCCATACGTGGTGAGGAAAACGGTGCAGAAGAGGCTAACGACCAGGCTATTGAACAGACGAAAGACTAGGTGCAAGACATCGACGGTTTAAAAGTAGCCGACCTTGTGTTGTCACAACCTTGACGCTTATGCTTGAAGAATGAGCACCTATTTTTCAAGGATATATACAGATTAACAATGGTATAAATGCGCTCAGGCTGGGCAGCTTTCACCCTACGCTTATATTAATTACCTGCTCTTCACCCGAGCAAATGGCGTTGGTGAAAATATTGTGCCGGGTGCTGTAGGTTGGCATAGCAAACTCGCTTCAGCCGCTTCAAAAGATTAAGAAAAGAAATTAAAAGACCGGACACCTAATGTGACAGAGGGGGAGGCTGCCTAGCGTTGAGCTAACTTAGCATTCGTGACATGGCGAGGTAAATGAGACTGGACATCAGGGCTGAGGCTGGCAAAGTGATGACCCACGCACCAATGATTTTGTAGACAATAGTGCGTTTGACGAGCTCGACGCGATAGAGCTGTCTCATTTTCTTGTACTCGGTTTTAGTCATCGTAATTTCTGCTGACTGAGCCTTTAAATGAGTGAGCATTTCTTTTTTGGTTTTAATGTCTGCCGCTGTGAAAACAGCAAGATAGGCTTCTAACTCATCTCGGTCTGCACCTCTATGATGCAAGCGAATTTCCTCAAGCATGTGAGCAAAATTTGTTTTGAGGCGTTCTCTTAAAAAGCCTACCCCGAAAACACCGCCAATTGCGATGTGCGTTGAGCTAACAGGTAACCCCAGTTGTGAGGCTACGATTACTGTTAATGAAGCAGCCATGGCGATGCAAAAAGCCCGTATTTGATCTAAATCAGTGATTTCACCGCCTACAGTGCGAATCAGCTTGGGGCCATACAGAGCCAGTCCGATCGCAATGCCTAACGAGCCAATTAACATGACCCATATCGGAATTCCGGCTGTGTCTGACACACTTGAGTTCAACACTGTGTCGACCACAGCAGCTAAGGGACCAATGGCATTGGCGACATCATTGGCTCCATGAGCAAAGCTCAACATTGCAGCTGCAAATATTAAAGGCAGGGTAAAAAGAGAGTTGATCTTCTCTTTAGTGTTGGACATACCACTGGTTCGGTTACGCATCACTATTCGCAGAACCAACCAGGTACAAAGACCGACAGCAGCACCTAATGATGCTGCGGTGCCATTGCTCACTGGCCACACTTTATTAAGCCCTTTCAAAAGAAGATAGGTCGAAAAAGCGAAAGACATCAAGCCAAGTAATATGGGAACGGTCTGCTTAGCAGCCAGAACCATGTCGGGCTTGTAAGTGATGGCGCGCTTGATCCAAAATAAAAATCCAGCAGCGACCAAGCCACCTAAGATAGGAGATATCACCCAACTGGCTGTGATACTGCCAATGGTCGACCAATTGGCCGCTGACAAACCACCAGCTGTTACCCCTGCACCCAAAACAGCACCAACAACCGAATGTGTAGTCGACACAGGCGCACCGATGGCCGTGGCAAAGTTCAACCATAAGGCACCCGCTAACAAGCTTGAAATCATGACCCAAATAAACTGATTGGTACTAGGGATAGCCTGCATATCAACGATGCCGCCCTGAATGGTGGAGATCACATCGCCACCAGCAATTATGGCCCCCATCATCTCAAAAATGGCAGCAATCACAATGGCGCCTGCCATAGTGAGTGACTTTGAACCGACTGCTGGCCCCACATTGTTGGCTACATCGTTAGCACCAATATTCATGGCCATGTACCCGCCAATGATCGCGGCAACCACGAGCATCATATGCTCAGGCGTAGACACCCCAACGCCCACGGTTGAGTAGGCCAAAATTCCTAAGAAAAAAACGAGCACAATGCCCAATCGCAAAAAATCTTGCTGACTACGTTTAGTAATTTTTTGTAATTTGGATAAATTTTCAATCTGCATACGTAATCTAGGCCCGATTTTTGGAAATGACACCTGATAGGTGCCAGAGATATGCCATCTAAATTATTGCGATTAAAAGCCATTTTGCAGGGTGAGTCAAACGCCCATCGCGATGACTAGTTTAAATAGTCGTTTCTGAAATATGCATCTTACGCATGGAAGCAACTCACTGAACACGCTGCATGTCAGATAAAAAGACACTGTCTTGACTGCTTTTGTACGAGATCAGCGC
>CALBMZ010000029.1 GCA_937896225.1 uncultured Alcaligenaceae bacterium
AGCAACCCCAAGCAACCCCGAGCAACCCCCAGCACCCGTAACCGTTTGACGACGTTTCAGGTGAGCTGTCAGCGACGCTTTACTGGAAGTGAATTTTTAATTTAAGTAATTGATTTATAATGATTTTTTTCTTGTACGGTAGCCAGAGGTTTGGTGGTATCCACATCAAGACATCGATCGCGCCCTGAGCGTTGGCAACTTTTGCAAGCTGTCGATTGGCCGTGGCCCATAGGTTATCGGTGACACTCATATTGTATTTTTTGGATTATTTTTATGGAAATTAAAGTCAACTTTCTAGACAAGCTTAGGCTTGAGGCTAAGTTCGATGACTTCACGGTAATTGCTGATCAGCCCGTTCGCTATAAGGGCGACGGGTCTGCGCCAGGCCCATTCGACTACTTTTTGGCTTCATCAGCGTTGTGCGCGGCTTACTTCGTGAAGTTATATTGCGATACCCGTAACATTTCCACTGAAAACATTCGCCTGTCGCAAAATAATATTGTTGATCCAGACAATCGGTACCAACAAATTTTTAAAATTCAAGTGGAATTACCTGAACACATTTCGGCCCATGACCGCCAAGGCATTCGTCGATCGATTGAACGCTGCACAGTAAAAAAAGTGGTGCAAGCCGGTCCCGAATTTGTGATTGAGGAAATTGAAAACCTCGACGCTGACGCACAGGCTCTACTGACGCTTCACGCCGATTCGAATACGAAAACCTATATAACCGGCAAAGACCTACCCCTTGAGCAGACAATTGCCAACATGTCTGGCTTGTTAGCAAGCCTTGGTATCAAAATTGAAATTGCTTCATGGCGCAACCTCATCCCCAATGTGTGGTCCTTGCATATCCGTGATGCACATTCGCCCATGTGTTTTACCAACGGTAAAGGGGCAACCAAAGAAAGCGCCTTAGCGTCGGCACTGGGCGAGTTCATTGAGCGCCTGAGCAATAACCATTTTTATGCTGGCGCCTATTGGGGGGAAGACATCGCGCATGCCCAATTCGTTCACTACCCGAATGAGCGTTGGTTCGAACCTGGCCCGAATGATTCATTACCCACTGAGATTTTGGACGATTATTGTCTAGATATTTTTAACCCTGACGGCGAGTTGCTTGGCTCGCATTTGATCGACACCAATTCTGGCAATGAACAGCGTGGTATATGCGCACTGCCGTACGTGCGTCAATCTGACGGCGAAACAGTCTATTTTCCTCCCAGCTTGATTGAAAACCTGTATGTCAGCAATGGTATGAGTGCGGGCAACACCTTGGCTGAAGCGCAGGTGCAGTGTCTGTCTGAGATTTTTGAGCGTGCTGTGAAGCGTGAAATTTTAGAAGGCGAGTTGACGCTACCTGACGTGCCGCTGGCAGTGCTTGAAAAGTACCCCACCATTCTGACGGGTATCCAGGCGCTTGAGTCGCAGGGGTATCCCGTTTTAGTCAAAGATGCCTCGCTGGGTGGGCTGTACCCGGTCATGTGTGTGACGCTGATGAACCCGCGAACCGGCGGTGTCTATGCCTCTTTTGGGGCAGATCCGAGTTTTAAGGTTGCACTAGAGCGAAGCTTGACCGAGCTGCTGCAGGGGCGCAGTTTTGAGGGCTTAAACGACCTACCACCCCCCACGTTTAACAGCGTCGCGGTGACTGAGCCCAACAACTTTGTTGAGCACTTCATTGACTCGAGCGGTATCGTGTCATGGCGGTTTTTCAGTGCCAAATCAAACTTTGATTTTGTTGAATGGAACTTTGCCTGCGACGGTGATAACGCCACAACCCAAGAAGCTGCTGCATTGTTTGGCATTCTCGAGTCGATGGGTAAAGAATCTTATATGGCCGTCTACGACGAGCTGGGTGCGATCGCTTGTCGTATTTTGGTGCCAGGCTATTCCGAGATTTACCCAATAGACGATCTGATTTGGGACAACACCAACAAGTCATTATTGTTCCGTGCTGACATTTTGAATTTGTTTCAATTAAACAATACTGAACTGAGTGCACTGTTTGAGCGTCTTGAAAATAACGAGCTAGATGATTACGGTGACATCGCCACCTTGATCGGCATCGAGTTTGATGAGAACACGCCTTGGGGTCAGTTAACCGTTTTAGAGCTCAAGCTTTTAATAAAACTTGCCTTGCAGCAGTTTGAGCAAGCCCATGAGTTGGTGGAGGCTTTTCTTCAATACAACGACAACACCGTCGAACGCCGATTGTTCTACCAGGCCCTCATGGCCGTGCTTGATATTTTGCTTGATGAGGAACTGGCGCTCGATGAT
>CALBMZ010000030.1 GCA_937896225.1 uncultured Alcaligenaceae bacterium
AATTGGTCAGGGCGCAAAAGGTCCTAGCGCTACCAATATTCAAATGATCTAAGTCGTACAAACTGCTCTTCTTAATAGTGAGTGGTCAAGCCCCAGTCTGAAAAGATTGGGGTTTTTTTACGTCTAATTTTTAGTCTGGTAAAAGTATTTAAAGAGAACGATCATGCATACACAACACCTTCAGGCTGAGACATTTTTGTCAACGCTGTCGTCACGTCGCTCAACAAAGTCTATTGTGGCACCGGGTCCCACACCTGAGCAGCTCGAACAATGTTTCAAAGCCGCTACATTCGCACCTGATCACGCAGCGTTAAGACTTTGGCGTTTTGTCACGATATCGCCGCCTCATGTTGAAGCTTTTGCTGAGTTGGCCATAGCTGCGAGCCTACGGGCAGGCTTACCCATGCGTGAAGAAAAAATGGCCTCTATACGTAGATGGTTAAAAAATGTGCCCTTGTTGATTGGTATGGCTTATCAAATGCATCACGATCACCCTAAGGTCAGTGCCCTCGAACAGTCATTATCAATGGGCGCGGCAGTCATGAACTTACAAAACAGTTTGCATGCGATGGGTTTTGGTACCTTTTGGAGCACGGGTTTAGGTACTTATACAGACGAAGTGCCTGCAGCACTTGGCTTTGATTCACTAGATTATCAATTTGTGGGTTTTTTGTCTGTGGGTACCATTCAAGGTGACATGCCGCTTGCTGTTAAGCGCCCCGATCCGCAAGAGATTGTGCATGCTTGGGTACCCAACCCTTCAGTCTGAGGGCGTTGCCCACCACAAATAAGCTCGAGCATGCCATCGCCCCTGCCGCCAGCATCGGTGACATCAATATACCGAAAGCGGGATAAAGTACCCCCGCTGCAATAGGCACTAACGCGACGTTGTAGGCAAAGGCCCAAAATAAGTTTTGATGAATATTTTTGAGTGTGGCATTCGATATACCTATAGCGTCAATGACACGATAGAGGTGATCAGACATCAGTACGACGCTCGCTGATGACATGGCCACGTCAGTGCCACTGCTCATGGCAATACCCACGTCAGCTGCTGCGAGAGCCGGTGCATCATTAATGCCATCACCCACAAATGCAACCACTTCATTTTTGTCTTGATGCAGTGATTCAATCGCTGCCACTTTCCCTTCCGGTAATACACGTGCAATGACCTTTTCAATACCCAGTTCGTTGGCAACAGCTTGTGCCGTTTGCGGGTGATCACCCGTGATCATGACACTGCTTATACCAAGTGACTTGAGGGCTTGAATAACGTGTTGAGCATCAGGTTTGATAGTGTCTGCCACTGAAAGCACGGCGGTAAGATGATTGTTGCACGCGACCATAATGGGGGTTTCACCTTTGCCTGCCCATTGCTCAGTGAGTGCAAGTGCCTGTTCAGAAATGTGTACGTGCTGATTTTGCATGAAAGCTTCAGAGCCCAGTAACCAGACTTTCTCGTTGATACGGGCTTGCACCCCTGCACCCGACAATGCTTTGAAATCTGTTGTGATGGGTAGCGTCAGCCCCTTTGACTTGGCTGCCTCAACGATGGCATGTGCAATCGGGTGTTCAGACTGTTGTTGAATCGAGGCTAAATGAGATAAAACGTCGTCATCCGTTTGAGAAGTATCAAAATTAACAAAACCTTTTAAAGCGGGTCGCCCAAGCGTGAGCGTGCCCGTTTTATCAAACGCAAGGGTTGTTACATCACGCAGTCTTTGCAGTGCATCGCCTTGTCTAAAAAGTATGCCTAACTGTGCTGCCCGACCTGTCCCCACCATAATTGAGGTGGGCGTTGCCAGACCCATCGCGCAGGGGCAAGCAATAATTAACACGGTTACAGCACTAATAATCGCTAGATCAATGCTATGTAACGGATCAAAAATGATCCATAGTAAAAAAGTGAGGCACGATAAAGCCATAATAGTGGGCACAAAGATGGCCGTGACTCGATCAACTTTTGCTTGAATAGGTAGACGCGAATCTTGTGCTTCTTCCACCATTCGAATAATGCGGGCGAGTGCCGTATCTTCACCCGTTTGCGTGGCTTTTAAAGTAAAGCCAGTCGATGCATTGAGTGTGCCGCCGTAAACGGTATCACCTGGTTTGCAATGCACGGGTAGGGGTTCACCAGTCATCATTGAAGCATCAATATAAGGCTCACCCTCTTGCACGATTCCGTCAACCGGCACAATTTCACCTGGGCGAACCCTTAAGAGTGCGCCAGGTAACACGTCATCAATATCTACGTCCTTTTCTGAGCCATCTTGAATAAGGCGTGCCGTTTTAGGTTTCAGCCCAATGAGTTTTTCAACGGCGGCACCGGTCCGCCCTCGGGCATAGGCTTCTAATAATCGCCCTAATAAAATAAGCGTCACAATGACTGCGGCGGCTTCAAAATAGATATGTCGAGCTGAATCTGGAAATAACTGTGGTGCGATCAAGACAAACATTGAATAAAGCCATGCACTTCCAGCCCCAACGGCAACCAGAGAATTCATTTCAGGGCTAAATCGACCTAATGCGGCAAGACCCTTGGTAAAAAAAGTATGCCCAGGCCAGGCTAACAAAATAGTTGTTAATACAGCTTGCCACCAACCCAATTGATTAAAACTAAATTGGCTTGTCAGCCAATTATGAAAAGGTGGAATAAGGTGGCTTCCCATTTCAGTTATAAAAATGGGTATGGTCAAAATAAGGGCAATCACAAAATTGCGTTTTATAACTTTAATTTCATCTTGGGTTTTTTCAGAGATTGATTTACTTTGACCTGCCACGATGAGCGTTGCGGTATAACCTGCTTTTTTTACTGCTTCGATGGCATTCGACTGAATGGAAGCTTGAAGGCTTTCGTCAGCAAAAACAACTGAAGCCCGTCGGTTGGGTAAATTAACGTGAGCTGTTTGTATGTCGGGTTGTTTGAGTAAAGCGTTTTCAACGCGACGAACACATGCTGCGCAGGTCATGCCGTCAATATCGAAATCAAGTTTCATGCTTTCAGCCCATAAGTATTTAAAGGTCGTACACTAGACATACTAGTGATACCAGTGTAAACCCTCATTTAAAAATAGGTGATTTATGTTATTCAAAGTTCCCGATATGACTTGTCAACATTGTGAAAAGACTATCATCGCTGCAGTTCAAGCAGTTGACTCCTCAGCGCAAGTGAAATGTGATGTTTCAACGCATGAGGTTGCGGTTGTTGCAACCACTGCACAAGCTGTTATTAAGCAAGCCATTATTGATGCAGGCTACGCCGTTACATAGATTTATGTTTGAAAAAGTGTTGATATTTACGTGATGCCACGAGACAACTGTAACGTTAGTTTGTCTGTTGTATGAGTTTTTTAAGATCTTCTACAAACGCATCGGTATTTTCAGAGTCAGAGGCGAGCAGTCGGGCGTCACCATTTTTATCAAACACAAACACGCCGCGACTGTGCGTCACGTCATACATGT
>CALBMZ010000031.1 GCA_937896225.1 uncultured Alcaligenaceae bacterium
ATCAGCAAAATCAACGATTACTAGAGTTTTGGACGTTAAAAGAAGCCTACATAAAAGCTGAAGGCTTAGGCATTTCTCTAGGGCTCGACACCTTTTATTTTCAATTAGACCAAGCCATACCCAACATTCATTATTTGCCAGGTGCTAAGGCACCCAGCCACCCTTGGCAGTTTTTACAAATGAAAATAGAACCTAACCACCTCACGGCATTAGCTTGGGCACCCAACTTAAACACAAATTGCACAGACGAGGTTAGTGATGACACAAACAACTTTTCAAATTTTTCAAACGAAGCTTGGGCGGTCAACTGTGTGGTAAAACCAGCCCAAACTTTGCTAGAAAATTATTAGCATTTATTCCTTAAGCTTCACGACATTCGCTACCTTCATGGCATTGACCACCGTTTACCCTAACCAACTTGAGGCGAGTTTAAAGGTTACCCAAGCGCAAAAGTAAGCCAGTACAAACATGTACACCAAACCAATAATAGGTATTTTCCAGCCGCCGCTTTCGCGTTTCATGGTGGCTATGGTTGATAAGCATTGTGGGGCAAAAACATACCAAGCGAGTAACGAAAGGCCAGTGGCCAATGACCATTGGGCAGAAATTATGGGAATGAGTGACTCGGCCGCTGCCTCGCCAGTGGCAGACAAAGCATAAACTGTACCGAGCGCGCTAACCGCCACTTCACGTGCAGCCATACCAGGCACTAGGGCGATGGCGATTTGCCAGTTAAAGCCAATAGGTTCGAGTATGAAAGCCAAAGAATGCCCAATCATGCCAGCGAAACTGTATTCAATTGAAGGGCCAACTGCCCCATCAGGTGCACCTGGAAAGCTAGCTAAAAACCACAAGGCGATTGTCATAATCATAATGATGCCGCCCACCCTTTTCAAAAAGAGTACCGCACGTTGCCACAAGCCAATTGCTAAATTTTTAATGCGCGGCAAACGATAAGTAGGCAGTTCCATCATGAGGGGACGAACACGCGAATTTTTGCTTGTAAACATTTTTAAAAACCAAGCCACCACTAGCGCCCCAAAAATACCAATGAAATAAAGCCCAAACATCACTAAACCTTGAAGCTCAAGCCCACCCCAAACTTCTTGACTGGGTATAAAAGCGCTGATGAGCAAGGCGTAGACAGGCAAACGGGCCGAACATGTCATGAGTGGTGCAATCAGTATGGTGACCATACGATCGCGAATACTCGGTATGGTGCGCGTAGCAATAATGCCAGGTATGGCGCACGCAAAACTAGAGAGAAGCGGAATAAATGACCGGCCTGATAAGCCCACGCTACCCATTAATCGATCGAGTAAAAATGCAGCACGCGGCAAGTAACCCGATTCCTCAAGCACCAAAATGAAGAAAAACAAAATTAAAATTTGAGGTAGAAAAACAACCACCCCGCCTACACCTGCAATGATGCCGTCAATTAACAAGCTACGAAGCCAGTTGTCAGGCAACCCAATTGTGAGAAGACTGCCTAATTGTTCTGTGGTGCCAATGATGAACTCCATAGGCGCTTCAGCCAAACTAAACATGGCCTGAAAAATAAAAAAGAGTATGGCAACTAAAATAATGGGCCCTACTACGGGGTTCAAAATAACTTGGTCAATACGTTCACTTCGTAAATCGGGCACCACACGGTCTAGTAATAAGTCACTTAAAATTTCTTGTATGCGTTTATGGTCGTTTTCAACAGCAGTAGGGGCGAGTGTTTGAGTTGATAAGCTTGGGGTTTTGCGATTGATAAGTGCTTGATCGATTGCTTCACGTAAGGCGGCATCACCCCCTTTCTGGATGGCAACCGTAGCCATAACGGGCAAACCCAGCGCGTTTGATAATTTGCTTGCATCAATTTCAATGCCACGCGCCTTGGCTTCATCAACCATGTTTAACGCAACCATGCATGGCAAGCCTAAACGTTCAACAGCTAACACAATGCGTAAACTGCGACGTAAGTTGGTAGCATCAACCACACAAATGACAACATCTGGTGTTTTTTCACCTGTTGCGCGACCCATCAATACATTGCATGTAATTTGCTCATCGATTGAGCGCGGGTAAAGACTGTAGGTGCCAGGCAAGTCAAGCACACGCACATTGACGCCCGCGGGTGTTTGAAAACGACCCTCTTTGCGCTCAACGGTTACGCCAGCATAATTTGCAACTTTTTGACGGCTTCCTGTGAGTTGGTTAAAAAGTGCTGTTTTGCCACAATTGGGGTGACCAACTAATGCAAATAGAGGCCCTGTAGGGTGTAGATGAATTTTAGATTCTTGCACGATTTATACCTGTTCAATCAAAACACATGCCGCTTCAGCACGACGTAAAGCAAAGTTAGATGAGCCAATACGAACCACAATGGGGTCGCCACCAGGTAGTGCGCGTTTTTTTAAAATAACGAACTCACCTGGCAAAAAACCAAGGTCTTTTAAATGTTGGTCGCTGTGGGCTAAGTGTGGGTTGGCATGAACAGATAAGACTCGGTAAGTCACCCCTGTTTGGGCTTGGTCAAGTGAAAATTCAGTTATTGTCATACAAATGTTAATGAGAATGATTATTAATACGATTATTCTACACTTTTACAGATGCCATGAATTGATCAAACGTAACCAAAAGAGAAACAGATAAAACTTGGCACGATAAATGCTTAAGCAAAACAGCTTGCTTTATGAGCTTGCAGCTATAGAGCAAAAAAGTTAAGCGAATGACTCATAACAACCTAAACTAGGAAGGCATCATGATTAAAAAACGTTTGTTTGCATCATTTTTGGGTGCACCCTTACTTATTGCCGGCATGCAAATAGCTAATGCTGCTGATGTCGTGAAAGAAAATGAAGCAGGTGCTCAAGTGGTTGAGCCCGCGAGTGGCACCGATTTGGGTAATGGCTTCTCTTTAACAGGGAATGCGACCATTATTAACGATTATCGTTTTAGGGGTTACACACAAACAAACTTTAAGCCCGCAGCACAAGTGGGTATTGATTTGTCTCACTCATCAGGCTTCTACTTAGGCAATTGGAACTCGAATGTAGATTGGGTAAGCGGTGCTTCACTTGAAATGGACTTTTACGGTGGCTGGACTGGATCTATTGGCAATGGTTTAACGCTTGATGCTGGTGTTATTCAATACACTTACCCAGGCTCAAAACTAGAGGTTTCTCCCTCGACGACCGAATTATATTTGGGTCTTGGGTATGACAATTATTCCTTAAAAGCCTACTACGCACCGACTAACTTCTTTGGTGGCGCTAAATCAGAGGGTAATTGGTATTTTGATGGCAACACAAGCTACGACCTTGGTGATGGCTGGGGTATTGGGTTACACGCTGGTTATCAAACGCTTAATAACGCGGTCAATATAAATGGTTCATCTATAGGTGGTTATTTTGATTACAAAGTCGGCGTGTACAAAGATGTCAGCGGTTGGCTGTTTGACGTTTCTGTTGTTGGGGCTTCAGCAGATGATTGGTTTGCAACATCGCAAGGCTATAACGCGGGCCGCGTGGGTATGTTAGTGTCAGTAAGTAAAGGGTTTTAAAGGGCGTGCATGCGCCGTCGGGCATGGGCGGCGACCCCTTCGGTTTGTAGTGCCCAGTCAATTGGACTGGAAAGTAAAGCCAACGAGCGATAAGTTAATTTCTTTTGCCACTCTGGAGCGGGTGCCCGTTGCAGCATGACGAGCACCCAATCAGGCAAGGCATGGTAAGCCGCTTGAATAATGAGTTTTACAAAAACTCGATCTTGTAGATCAGCAGGAAAATTATCAATTACATGTACGATTTCTCGCGTACGATCGTCAAATTTCAGCTCAGTCTCATAGGCTTTGAGCATATTTAGCGCAGCCGATTGAGAGTTGGGTAAATGGGTTGCCCCCAAACGCTCACTAACTCTAATCATTTCAAAAAAATATTGGTCACGTGCTGATTGTGAGAGAAGTTTATCGCCATGCGTGCAGTAAGCATTTAAAAAGCTAATGGTCTCGCCTAAGTGCACCCACTTCAGCAAATGCGGGTCGCACGCACTGTATGGTTTGCCGTCAGGGCGGATGCCTGTAATGTGTTTATGCACCTTATTGACCTGCGCAATAGCTTGTAGCGCCATTTCAGTGCCCCCATACGTTGTAGCAGCAATAAAATAAGCCGTTCGGCCTAAGCGAGCTTTGAGGTTCGTGCGAAAACTTGAATGGTCCCACACGCCGGCTAAAGCACCTGGGTGTAGCGCCTGAATTAAAAGTGATGATAACCCCCCTACCAACATAGAAACAAAGTGAGCATGAACCAACCAGGTCACTGACGTCGGACCAAAAAGACCTGAGTCACCTGCCGGTTCTAAAAACATAGTGGGTGGCTTAGTCGACCCCGTCATCGAACGAATACGTTTGGCTATTAAGGCTCGAGCAGAATGATTAGCCATGTTGAGTTGTCGTAAAGCGTGCGGCGGTTTCAATCGTTTGAGCATGGACAGAAACTGTTTGTGTGATGTCATGCCCATAGCCACCAGCCATGACTACCGCGACCCCTATTTGTTGACGTTTCGCAAAATTAAATACCTTTAGATCGCGTTCTAAAACACCCTGTTTCGATACTTTTAACCGGCCTAAACGATCACCTTCATGAATGTCTGCACCGCCTAGGTAAATGATAAAGCCAGGTTTGAATCGGTTGCTTAACTCATCTAAGCCCTGATCTAGTGCGTTTAAGTACGCCTCATCAGTGGTGTCGTCAGCCAAGCCGATGTCTAAATCACTCGGTTCTTTGCGGAACGGAAAATTACGTTCCCCATGCATCGAAAAGGTAAAAATAGACTCGTCTTGTGCCAACACTGAAGCCGTTCCATTACCTTGATGCACATCTAAATCAATGATGGCAACATTTAGCGCTGACGTATGACTTCTTTGCATCACGCGCGCGGCAATGGCTGCATCGTTAAACACACAGAAGCCGCTGCCTTTGTAACGATATGCGTGGTGGGTGCCACCCGCCAAATTGGCGCTTACTCCATCTTGTAACGCAGCTTTGCAGGCAGCTATGGTTGCCCCAACTGAACGACGTGAACGTTCAACCATACCCGGTGTCCAAGGAAACCCAATTTCGCGCTGCGCTTGTGCTGTAAGCGTTCCGTTTAAGACGCTTTGAACATAGGCAACATCGTGCGCTAATAAAATTTGTCGATCTGTCGCGCTGGGGGCCTCTAGAAGTTCAACATTTGGCATTTGAGCAACGGCTTCACGCAATAGGCTGTATTTGGCCATCGGAAACCGATGCCCATCGGGCAGGGGCAAAACAAAATGATCAGCATAGAACGCGCGCATCACAGCCTCAACACTAAATTTCAAAAAAACCCCTTTTTGGGGCAAAGGTAGGAAAATTTCACTTATTTAGAACTTTCATTAACCACAAATTTAGAACGAATTATGAGCTATTAGATACATATCTATTAATATGACCTTTAAAGTATATTTTTTTAAGGGGTAAAGCGCTGTGCGACTGACTAAACTGAAACTACTTGCTATGACTACATTATCTTTTGGTGCATGGGTTTTGTCGCCATCTGCAATGAGTCAAAATCTACCTGTAGGTGCACAAGTTATTTCAGGCTCTGTGACAGGCGTGACCCAGCTTTCCACTAATTTAAACCAAGGCGGCAACTTTAATTGGTACGACGCAAGCGCCCGAATCAATATGTTGCGTCAATTTAATACCGAATTTTCGGCTGGTGTGTCAGTGGGGTACAGCCACCAAGGTTGGAACTGGGGCGCAGACAACAAGTCGTTTGGTGACTCAGCGCCTTGGCAAGGCATCAACAATACTCAATTGGGTTTAAACCTAGGTTACAGCCCAACAGCTGACTGGCGTTTAGGTTTAATGCCAATCGTGTCTTGGCGCGGTGAAGACGGCGTGGGTGCTGGTGGCTCAGCTGTTTATGGCGGCGTCGTTAGTGCAGCCCATACTTTTTCACCTAACCTTACTTTAGGCTTGGGTGCGGGTGTATTTCGTGAATTTGATGAAACCAATACATTCCCATATTTGGTCATTAATTGGAAAATCACACCAAAACTTACATTAGCTAACCCCTTGCCAGCCGGCCCAGCAGGGGGTGCAGGCCTTGAACTGACATATGAGCTTAACCAAGCCTGGAAATTTGGCTTGGGTGGCTCGTACCGCCAAGATCGGTTTCGTTTAAATAATTCTGGTACGTTTGCAGGCGGTGTGGGTCAAAATAAGTACATACCTCTATTTGCAAGAGCGTCTTATTCATTTACCCCAAAAACCAACATCGATTTGTACTTGGCCGCCATGTTGGGGGGGCAGGTTAAAGCAACCACGGCCGATGGCAGTCTAGTTCAAAGCGACAACTACAGCACAGGTTTGGGTATTGGCGTTAATTTATCCCACCGGTTCTGAAACTGCACACTTGTATTTTACCAAAAGTGGCTCTTAACGAACGTAACATCTTGGTCTAAGCCTGCTGCATTTGTGGCGGGCTAAGCACCTGATGGTGCTGCCTAATATCGCATTAAATTTAAATTGCCCACTGATTTAAGAAATTAATTCTTACTCGTATGTGCATTGAAATCACCGCTATTCATATATGTACTTTCCACCCGAGAAGCGATAACATCAATTGCATGAATACAATTAACTTTATTCTAAATGGCGTACCCACCTCAGCCTCTAACCTTGATTCAACCAAAACGTTACTGACATGGTTAAGGTCAAATCAACGAGTAGGCACCAAAGAAGGTTGTGCAGAAGGTGACTGTGGGGCCTGTACGGTTTTACTGGCTGAGCTTGACGCAACCCAAGACTTAACCATCAAGACGGTCAACGCCTGTATTCGCTTCATACATACGCTGCATGGCAAGGCTGTTTTTACAATTGAATACTTACGCCAAAACAATATCGAAGGTTCGTCAGAGTCGGCTTCATCAAAAAACACCCTGCATCCTGTTCAACAGGCAATGGTCGATTGTCATGGCTCACAGTGTGGGTTTTGTACCCCAGGTATTGTTATGTCACTTTGGGGGGTTTACTTAGAGAACGAACAGGCGGTTCAACCCAATCGTATTGCTGATGCGTTGTCAGGTAATCTGTGCCGCTGTACGGGTTATAAACCCATACTTGATGCGGGCCAAAAGATGTACGTTTACCCCCGTGTAAAGTTTGATAAACAGTATTTTGTCGATCAACTTAAAAGCCTTCATCTATCAGCCGATCTCAACCACCGTCCCTTAGAATATTTAAGCGTTGAAACTGAAACAGGTCGTTTTGACACCCCTAAAAACGTTGATGCCTTACTTCGTTTAAAGGCTGCTTACCCTGAAGCCACTATTTTGGCTGGTGCAACTGACGTTGGCTTGTGGTCTAACAAATCGTTGCTTGAATTACCGCACCTCATTTATCTCGGTGACATGCCTGAATTAAAGCGTATCAGTCAAGATAGGCAAACACTGACGATTGGCGCAGCAGCGTCACTAAACGAAGCCTATGGTGCGATTTGTAAACATTACCCAACCCTATACGAAATCTTTAAACGTTTTGCCTCGACCCCTGTTCGCAACTCAGGTACCTTGGGTGGCAACGTTGCAAATGGCTCACCGATTGGCGATTCTATGCCTGCTCTCATTGCCCTCGGTGCCACCATTACATTGGCCAGTCATCGCGATCAAACACGTCACGATCGGGTGATTGCACTAGAAGACTTTTACCTAGGCTATCAACATAAAGCTTGGGAACCAAATGAAGTGCTGATATGCGTTCATGTTCCATTACCGCAAAACGATATTGCGTTCAGAAGCTACAAAGTGTCAAAACGGTTTGATTCTGATATTTCAGCTGTTTGTGGGGCTTATGCACTAACTCTGGAATCTGGGGTGGTAAAAAACATCAAAATTGCCTACGGGGGCATGGCTGGTACACCCAAACGCGCCACAATGGTTGAGTCACTTCTGCGAGGCGCCACATGGAATGCACCGACTGTTAAAGCGGCCATGTCGACCATGAATCAAGATTATCAACCCTTAACCGATATGCGAGCCACGGCGAACTATCGCCTTACCGTCGCTAAAAACTTATTGTGGCGCTTCTATCTAGAAACACAGCCAGATCAAGCCCTACCACCAGAAAAACTCAGTGTTTTTGCACATAGCTTTTAAATGTTGAAATGTAATGATGATAAATCTTGCAGGCTTACCTTATTCGTTAAACGCTAGACAAGCTGATCATGATTGACGACCCAAACATATACCCACCCCCCCTTGCCGGTCAGCCCACTTCAGCCGCACACAAGCCTTCACCGCATGAGTCTGCTCACCTACACGCCCTGGGTGAAGCCACATATGTTGATGACCTGCCTGAACTGCACGGCACCCTGCATGGTGCTTTAGGGCTTTCAACCCACGCGCACGCTGAAATTGAATCAATTGATCTAAAGGCTGTGCGCGGCATGCGAGGGGTGGTTGACGTGTTGCTCAGTACAGATATTCCAGGGTTAAATGAATGTGGCCCCATTGTGCACGACGACCCTATTTTGGCTGACAAGATTGTGCAATATGTGGGGCAACCTATTTTTATGGTTGTCGCCCACGATCGTGAAGTCGCCAGGCGTGCCGCTAAACTTGCCAACATTCGCTACAAACCCTTGTCACCAGCACTCACCATTTTTGGTGCGCATCAACGGGAATCTTATGTGGTGCCCCCAGTGGTTTTACAACGGGGGCACGTGACTGAAAAAATAAACGCTGCCCAATATCGACTCAAGGGAAACTTTTCAGTGGGTGGCCAAGAACAGTTTTACCTTGAAGGTCAAATTTCCTACGCGGTTCCCAAAGAAGATGCCTGTATTCATTTATATTGCTCGACCCAGCACCCAACCGAAATGCAACATGTGGTGGCGCATGCACTTAACCTTAACGCCCACCAAGTCGTTGTGGAAATGCGTCGCATGGGCGGTGGCTTTGGCGGCAAGGAATCTCAGTCAGCCTTATTTGCCGCCTTGGCATCGGTGGCGGCGCAACGCCTAAACCGGCCGGTCAAGCTACGCCCCGATCGCGATGATGACATGATGATCACGGGTAAAAGGCACTGCTTTGAGTACACCTATGAAGTAGGTTTCAATGACCAAGGTTGTATTGAAGGCGTCAAAGTTGAGATGCTGGCGCGAGCTGGGTTCTCAGCTGATTTATCGGGCCCTGTGATCACGCGAGCCGTGTGCCATTTTGATAATGCTTACTACCTGTCTGATGTCGATATACGGGCCTATGCGTGTCGCACCAACACACAATCCAATACAGCTTTTAGGGGGTTTGGTGGCCCACAAGGCGCCATCGCCATTGAATACATTATTGATGATATTGCCCGCACATTAAAACTTGACCCCCTAAAGGTTCGCAAACATAATTTTTATGGTGTTGATGATCGAAACTTAACGCCCTACGGCCAAACCGTGACAGACAACATTATGATGCCTTTGGTCTTAGAACTTGAACAAAGCAGTGATTACAACCAACGTCGACGAGCCATTGATACGTTTAATCAAAACAGCCCCATTTTAAAAAAAGGCTTGGCATTAACGCCAGTTAAGTTTGGCATCTCATTTAATGTGCCGCACTTAAACCAAGCGGGTGCGCTGGTTCACATTTACGTTGATGGTTCAATATTAGTGAATCACGGTGGCACCGAGATGGGGCAAGGGTTAAATACTAAAGTGGCCCAAGTGGTGGCGCATGTCTTGGGGGTTGATCTAAAAACGGTGAAGTCAACTGCGGCCGACACCAGTAAAGTACCCAACACCTCAGCCACAGCGGCCTCAACTGGCACAGACTTAAACGGTAAAGCCGCTGAACATGCCGCCCTACAAATACGTCAACGCCTGACGCATTTCTTGACCACTAAACATGGCGGTAGCCCAACCGACTTTGTTTTCTCTAACAACCAAGTCTTTTTTAAAGGCGATGCAAAACTATCATTTGTTGAATTATGTCGGCAGGCTTATGAAGCCCGCATTCAACTTTGGTCTGATGGTTTTTACTGTACCCCAAACATCCACTGGGACCGCAACGCGGTGCGTGGCAGCCCTTTTTACTATTTTGCTTATGGTGCAGCCGTATCTGAAGTGCTGATCGACACCCTTACGGGAGAATACAAACTGCTTCAAGCCGATTTGTTGCATGATGCAGGCCGATCGTTAAACCCTGCCATTGATATGGGCCAAATAGAAGGCGGGTTTATTCAAGGTGTGGGGTGGTTAACCAGCGAGGAGCTAAATTGGAATCAAAACGGCAAGCTCACTACCCACGCGCCTTCAACTTACAAAATACCTTCTGTACACGACTGCCCGGCCCACTTCTTAACCGCGCTTTATCGCAACGAGAACAAGGAAGACACTATTCTGCGTTCAAAAGCCGTAGGCGAACCCCCGCTGCTGCTAAGTTTCTCAGTGTTTTTTGCCATTCGTGACGCGGTTGCCAGCAATGGCCCCAGCGGTTCACGCCCCGTGTTGAATGCCCCCGCGACACCTGAATCAATCTTAAATGCGATTGAAAGTGTGCAAGATAGTTTGAAATCAACCGCGTAACTGAATAAAGATGACCAACCAAAGACTCATTTCTGACTTTTATGCCTGTAGCGATGAAGTACTGGTGTTGGTTCGCGTGAACCAAACCAAAGGTTCGACGCCACGCGAAGTGGGCGCCATGATGATAGTGGGTAAACAAGTATTGTTTGGCAGTATAGGAGGTGGGCGCCTAGAGCAAGAGGCCATTCAGTTAGCCTATACGCAAATTAAGTGTGCTGAAGAAGGCGCTGACTTGACCTCTTTTCGTTCCTTTTCTCTGGGTGCCTCGTTGGGTCAATGTTGCGGCGGCAAGGTTGAACTAAGCTTTGAAACATTGTTACCCCGTTGTGAACTGCCAAAGGCCTTACAGCAAACGCAAGAACCAACCCACACGACCATGCCCCCTATTATTCTGTTTGGTGCGGGTCATGTGGGTCGAGCGTTAGTTGGTATCTTGGCAACCCTACCTTGCCACGTCACTTGGGTTGATAGTCGAGCAAACGAGTTTGCTCGCTACACCGCTCAATTACCCCCTCATATTCAATCTATCGTTGCTGACCCAACTGAAGAGGGTGCCGCTGAAGTCGCTGAAGTAGACGCCGCCCCCGCAGGTGCCGCCTATGTGGTGATGACACACAGCCATGCCCTTGATCTTGAAATCTGTACCGCCATTTTGCGGCGCCATGACTTTTCTTATGCGGGGCTCATTGGCTCTCGAACCAAAGCCGCTCGCTTTCAACAACGTTTGAAAGATCGAAATATTACCCATGCCCATCAACTGGTCTGCCCAATTGGTATATTAGGTATAACTGGAAAAGAACCTGCAGTCGTTGCCCTATCTATTGCTGCGTCATTGGCACAGCTTAAAAAAAGTAACGATAAGGTGTTTAGTACGTTACAAACACATAAAGACCCTAGGCCAAAAAAATTCCTAAACCTTACGGAAATCCTATGAACACAACGGATGCTTCACCACGCCCTTTGCTTGAACTCAAAGGTATGCGCAAGGTATATCAAACCGTTGTCGCCAATGATCATATTGACCTGAGCATCGTACCAGGGGAAATTCATGCGGTGTTGGGTGAAAACGGCGCGGGCAAATCGACCTTAATGAAAATGATTTACGGAATCACGCAACCCACCTCGGGCAAACTTTTTTGGCAAGGTCAAGCGTTAAACATTTCTAACCCCGCCCAAGCGCGAAAACTTGGCATCGGCATGGTGTTTCAGCATTTTTCGTTATTTGAAACCTTGACTGTGGTTGAGAACGTAGCGCTAGGCCTCGACCACCCACCAAAACTTAATCAATTGGCACAAGACATTATTGATGTTTCAAATCGTTATGAGCTGCCGATTGACCCACATCGGTCAGTGCATGCTTTATCTGTCGGCGAAATGCAACGCGTTGAAATTGTGCGCTGTTTATTACAAAAGCCTAAATTACTGATTATGGATGAGCCCACCTCAGTCTTATCACCTGCCGCGGTTCGCAAGCTGTTTGAAACTTTGCGTCAACTGGCGGCTGAAGGCTGTAGCATTTTATACATCAGCCACAAGCTTGATGAGATTCAAGAACTTTGCCATACCGCAACCGTTCTTCGGGGCGGCAAAGTCATGGGCAATTGCATACCTGCAAACGAAACACCAGAGTCAATGGCTCGTATGATGATTGGTAAAGACTTGTCTGCTTACAAACATCATGCTTATTCGCCAGGCGACACCCTACTAGAAATTAAAAACCTATCTTGCACCACCAAAGACCCCTTTGGCATCAGTTTGAAAAACATTCAATTAAACCTTCGGGCAGGCGAGATTTTAGGCATTGCTGGCATTTCAGGTAACGGTCAAAAAGAATTACTGCATGCCATTTCAGGCGAAGAACCCTTGAGATCATCTGACGACATTCAACTGTGCGGGGTTAACGTTGGCAGGTTAGACCCTAGAGCAAGACGCCACCTAGGCTTATGCTTTGTACCTGAAGACAGACTTGGGCGGGGTGCCGTACCGCAAATGACACTTGAAGACAACGCGTTAATGACGATGCTCAAACCCGCAGTGGTTCGATATGGCATGATTGAGTACAACAAAGTCAATGCATACGCGGCAGACTGTATTCAAAAATTTGATGTGAAATGTAGCGGCCCGCTCGCTCAGGCACAATCTTTATCAGGTGGTAACCTACAAAAATTTATTGTTGGGCGTGAAATCATGCAAAACCCTAAAGTCATTATTTTGGCGCAACCAACTTGGGGGGTCGATATGGGGGCCGCAATATTTATACGTCAATCTTTGCTTGAACTTCGAAACAAAGGTGGGGCAATTCT
This sequence comes from uncultured Alcaligenaceae bacterium, assembly GCA_937896225.1. Lineage (GTDB taxonomy): Bacteria > Pseudomonadota > Gammaproteobacteria > Burkholderiales > Burkholderiaceae_B > Algicoccus. Next base: position 12,891 of record CALBMZ010000031.1, read on the forward strand.
TGTTATTTCTGAAGAAATTGATGAACTATTTGAAATTTCAGATCGTATAGTGGTGATGGCTGATGGCAAACTCTCTCCCGCTAGACTCACTCAAGAAACCAACGTTGAAGAAATTGGGGTCTGGATGAGTGGCATGTGGCCATCGAAAGTCTCTGCAAACCCTTCAGCCACGCACTAAAGCACTATGTTTGAAAATGACTCATGATGCTTAAATTTGAAAAACGCCCCGTTGCCTCGCAGGCCATGCGTTACCTTTCACCCTTGCTATCAATGGTGTTGACCTTAGCCTGCGGCTTCATTATGTTTGCTTTACTGGGTAAAGACCCCATTAAAAGCTTTGAAATCTTCTTCATTAACCCATTAAAAACCAGTTATGGTGTTTCAGAATTATTTCTTAAAGCAATACCTCTTATTTTAATTGCTACCGGTTTAAGTATTGGATTTAGAGCTAACGTTTGGAATATTGGTGCCGAAGGTCAGTTCATACTGGGTGCCATTGCCGCAACCGGCGTCGCCTTACATTTCGATGATCACCCAAGAATATTGTTGCTTACTGAAATGGCCATCGCTGGTATGCTGGGCGGCATGGTTTGGGCAGCCATCACCGCTTTTTTAAAAACTCGGTTCAATGCAAACGAAATATTAGTTTCCCTCATGTTGGTCTATGTTGCTCAGTACTTGGCTGATTGGTTTGTGCATGGCCCTTGGAAAGACCCTGATGGTTTTGGTTTTCCACAAACCGTTATTTTTTCAGAAAACGCTATATTGCCCACTTTTTTTGAAGGTTTACGTGTCAATATCAGTTTATTGGGCGCTTTATTATTTTTAGTTATCGCCTACTTCTTTATTTTTAAAAGTTTTACGGGCTTTAAAATACTGGTGTCGGGTTATTCCAAAGCGGCAGCACGCTACGCTGGTTTTTCAATTAATGGCTCGGTCTGGATAGGTCTACTTGCAGGTGGCGCCATGGCCGGCATTGCTGGTATGAGCGAGGTGTCTGGGCCTGCTAATCAACTCACTGCACACATTTCAAATGGCTATGGTTTTGCTGCCATCATCGTGGCTTATGTAGGTAGGCTTCACCCAGTTGGCATATTTTTCTCGGGCTTACTCATGGCGTTGCTTTATTTGGGCGGTGAGCAAGCTCAGTTTTATTTAAACTTACCCTCATCAATTGGGCAGATTTTTCAAGGCATGTTGCTGTTTTTTTTGCTTGGCTTTGACATACTGGTTCAGTATCGCATTCGCTATACGGGTTTCATGAGAAAAGAGGCTTAACGTATGGACCCACAAATTTTCACAGCCATCTTACATGCCACTATCATTGCCGGAACACCCCTCATTATTGTGGCGCTTGGTCTGCTCGTTTCAGAAAAGTCTGGTGTTTTAAATTTAGGGGCTGAAGGTATGATGGCGGTGGGTGCTGTCACGGGTTTTGCAGTAACTTATCATACGGGTAACCCGCTATTAGGGTCACTAGCTGCCATGTTTGCGGGTGCATTACTGTCATTAATTTTCGCTTTCTTAAGCATTACATTACTTGCCAACCAAGTCGCCACCGGTCTAGCCTTAGCAATCTTTGGGGTTGGGCTTTCGGCTTTTGCAGGTAAGCCATACGAATCTGAAACGCTCACCCCTGTTGAGCCCGTTCGTATTCCCTTCATTTCAGATATTCCTTTATTTGGAGAAGCGCTCTTTAACCAACAATTGATTGTTTATATTTCGTGGGCACTCTTTTTGGGCGTTTTATGGTTTCTCTACAAAACCCGTAAGGGTCTTATTTTAAGATCTGTCGGTGAATCACCAACAGTCGCCCATGCTATTGGCTATTCAGTTGTCAGGTATCGTTATGTTGCTGTTTTTTTTGGTGGTGCCATGGCGGGCTTAGGGGGTGCGTTTTTATCTATTTTTCATACCCCGCTGTGGTCTGAAGGTATGATTGCGGGCCGCGGTTGGATAGCCTTGGCGCTGGTGGTGTTTGCCACATGGCGCCCCTTTAGAGTTTTGATGGGTGCTTACTTATTTGGGGGTGTCATGATTGCCCAAATGTTTTTACAAGGATCAGG
>CALBMZ010000032.1 GCA_937896225.1 uncultured Alcaligenaceae bacterium
TAATCAGTTTCAGTTTAAATCTACAGTTTATTAAGCCGTAATAGATAGATAAAAGCTATTGTAATAAAGTAACTGTAATAAAGTATATGTATTAAAGTAAAAGTATCAAAGGTACTAAACTCGAATATAAAAGTTCCCGCTTTGAGGATGCATCAATTCAGACACAAAAAAGTTAGCGCGACACTGACTTAGCATTACAGGTACTAAACACTACACGAATTTGGCATGACAGGAGATTAGTAATACAAGAACCTAGCATGACAAACTTAGCTTCACATAGACTTAGCATTACCAACTATTAGGTTGCCAAGGCTTAGTATTGCAACAAATTAGTTTTGCAACAACTTACTAAAACAACTTAACTAGATAACAGTGCAACAACAATTAAGCCGTGGCAACCTTAGCTGAGTATTCTTTAACTAAACGGGCAACAGATTGTGAAAGTTGCGCACCTTGACTGGTCCAGTGGTGAACACGATCAAGTGCAATACGTAAACGCTCATCGCTTTCATTTGCAACGGGATTATAAAAACCCACGCGCTCGATGAAGCGACCATCACGACGGTTGCGTGAATCAGCAGCTACTAAGTTATAAAAAGGACGTCGTTTCGACCCGCCGCGGGCCATACGAATCACCACCATGGTAATTCCTTGAAAATGTTTAAAATAGCTTTAAATTTTAGCACGTTTTATGGGCGTCTGCGCAAGTAATGCAACAGGTGGCCATCTTGCTCTGTCTGGGCCACTAAAGGGTTACCAGTTTGGTTGCAAAATGCTTGAAAATCTCGTTTTGCGTTCTTATCAGTCGTCTTGACCAACAAAACTTGCCCAGCAGATAACGTGGACAATGCCTTCTTAGCTTTTAATATTGGCAGCGGGCACGCTAAACCTATAGCGTCAACGGTTGCATCAATATGGTCAGGTAAGGTAATTGTTGTCATGGTAATTGTTGTCATGGAACTTGCTGCTCAACCCATTGCGGCACCTTGGCTAAAGCTTGAGCTAACCCAGCAACCTCGGTGCCCCCCCCCATCGCCATATCGGGGCGCCCTCCCCCTTTGCCACCGACTTGCTTGGCAACAAACTCAACTAGTGCACCTGCTTTATATTGTTTCGTTAAATCACCACTGACTCCAGCTACCAAAGCAATTTTATCTTGCTCAACCGCAGCTAAAATCACGATACAAGACTTCAAACGATCTTTAAGCTGATCAACTAAAGATCGCAAAGATTTAGATTCAATCCCATCAACACGCACAGCTAAGAGCTTAAAGCCACCCGCCTCAACCAAGACAGCTTGGGCCGCCAAGGTTGCAGCAATATCAGTTGCCAGCTTTGCACGCGCATGCTCGAGTTGCTTTTCTAAGCCTTTATTATGATCTTGTAGGGCCACCACTCGATCATTCAATTCGGGTACAGGACAACGCATTAAAAGGGCCGCCTTAACAATTTGAGCATTGAGGTTTTGTACCCATTGAAGGGCCACTTCACCTGCAACCGCCTCAATACGACGTACACCCGAGGCCACACCCATTTCACTTATTATTTTAAATAAGCCAATATCACCCGTACGTCTCACATGCACACCGCCACAAAGCTCTCGAGAAAAACCGATATCTAGTACGCGAACATCATCACCATACTTTTCACCAAATAAAGCCGTGGCGCCACCTTTAATGGCTTCCTCAAAACTCATAACTTGTGATTGGGTTGCAACATTACTCAATACTTGTAAATTTACAATATTTTCAACACGCAAAATATCTTCAGCCGTTAAAGGCGCATCGTGCGCGAAGTCAAAACGGGTTTTTTCCGCATCGACCAAAGAACCTCGCTGCTGAACATGCGAACCTAATACCTCGCGCAGGGCTTTGTGCAATAAATGGGTTGCTGAGTGATGACGAATAATTTGGTTTCGTCGCGACTGATCAACCAAACACTCAATCGTATCACCAACTGAAATGCCCCCCTCACTCACAAAGCCTAAATGCCCCATGACACCATGTTGAATTTTCTGCGTATCGGTCACTGAAAAAACAACATCCTTACCGCATAACAACCCAGAATCGCCAACCTGACCACCCGATTCAGCATAAAAAGGCGTGACATCAAGCACAACTGTAGCCAACTCATTTTGCTTAACGTGCTTCACTGAGGTGCCATCAACGTACAAAGCCAACACTTGAGCGTTACCTGTCAAACCCTCATAACCTGTAAAGGTTGTGGTCGGCCCATCGAACTGCAAACCACTGACCGCTTTAAATTTACCTGCTGCACGGGCTTGTTCTTTTTGGCGCGTCATCGAAACATCGAAACCTGCCAAATCAACCTCAATACCTTTCTCGCGACAAATATCTGCTGTTAAATCGACAGGAAAGCCATACGTGTCATACAGGTTAAATAGTGTTAGGCCATCAAGTGATTGGCCTTTATTAAGAGGCGCTAACGCTACGTCAAGAATTTTCATACCGTTTTCTAGGGTTTCACCAAAGCGGCCTTCTTCTTGCAACAACACTTGCGAAACCCTGTCTTGAGCCTCAGCCAATTCGGGGTAAGCTTGGCCCATTTCCGCAACTAAATCAGGCACTAATTTATAGAAAAAAGGTTGTGTCTGCCCTAATTTATAACCGTGGCGTAATGCGCGACGGATAATACGTCGCAACACATAACCTCGCCCTTCATTGCTTGGAATAACCCCATCTACAACCAAGAAACTGCACGCGCGAATATGATCGGCAATCACTTTAAGAGAGTGATTCGCCAAATCTAGTGTTTGTGTTTCACGACCCGCAGCTTTAATTAAACTAACAAACAAATCGATTTCATAATTTGAATGAACATGCTGCATAACCGCTGTAATACGCTCTAAACCCATACCCGTGTCGACACAAGGTTTAGGCAACGGGTGAAGAACGCCTTGAGCGTCACGCTCGTATTGCATAAACACCAAATTCCAGATTTCAATATAACGATCGCCATCTTCATCTGAAGAACCTGGTGGCCCCCCCCAAACATCTGCCCCGTGGTCATAAAAAATCTCTGTGCAGGGCCCGCATGGACCCGTGTCGGCCATTTGCCAGAAGTTATCTGAGGCGTAACGTGAGCCTTTGTTGTCACCTATACGAACAATGTGATCAGCTGGAACCCCAATTTCATCTAACCAAATGTTGTAGGCCTCGTCATCTTCTTGATAAACCGTAACCCACAATTTGTCTTTGGGTAATTTGTATACCGTTGTAAGCAATTCCCAAGCAAAACGAATGGCGTCGTGTTTAAAGTAGTCACCAAAGCTAAAGTTGCCCAACATTTCAAAAAATGTATGATGCCTAGCCGTATAACCAACATTTTCTAAATCATTATGTTTGCCCCCTGCCCGAACACTTCGTTGCGACGAGGTGGCGCGAGTGTACACTCGCTTTTCTTGACCGGTAAAGACGTCTTTAAACTGCACCATTCCAGAATTGGTAAACAGCAAAGTGGGGTCATTTCCAGGCACAAGGGAAGAAGAAGGTACGATTGCGTGCCCCTTCGAAGCAAAGTATTCAAGAAATTTCTGACGAATTTCAGCAGTTTTCATGGGGTTAGATTCTAGCCAAACGACAATATTTGATTATAAGGCTGTTCACAACCCCTATGGCGATGCACACACAAATCCATTTTTTACAGTTGCATGATGACGATCAATACGAGCTGAATGCGCTAAAACAGGCCGGAAGCCAGCATTGCAATGGCAATCACCAGGTTGCGGGGAAGTAGAGGGTCCAAAATCAAAAGGCGTTTTCGATTGTACAAACTGAAGAAACGCATTGAGCGGCTTTGTGTTTCGGCAAGTTTGATAAAACAACGGCTTGAGCTTGGCAAACAAACCATCACCTACAGCGTGCCATTGACCGTTTTCGCACACCAATAACCCACCTTTCGCACGACGAACAACTTGACCTGCGATCTGGCACGACGTGTCAGACGCTCGCACCGCATCAATGACCAATCCCCGCTTTAAATTTAAGTTACCTAGCAACGTAACTGGGCCCGACAGCGAAACCGCTCGAGACTCATTCAAACGTATAAAAGGCGGGGCACGCATCATGGCTCTGCTCATCACCACCACACTGCCCACCCTGATAGCCCCACCTGAATCAGGTGGGTTCGCACCTTGATATTGTGCCCCAAGCAGTTTGTTGGGTTGTCGAGGCCAGACGGCTAACCCTTGTCCCTTAAGTGCCCTCATCATCACGCTAGTCTGTGATTCAGTGGGGTATGTTGAGCCTAGCGCATGGGTGGGTTCAAGCATCATGAAGGCACTAATTGAACACTGATCGTTTGAGCATAGTGCTGACTCTCGCACCACACGCATTGAAAACGCGTATGGTAAAGGTGGCTGATTGGGGTAATGATACGCAAGATGCCCTGTTTTTTTTAATTCAAATAATGTTTGAGGTAATTGTATTTGCTCCAAATCGACTTTACCTTGATGCAAATGAATTTTATAACGCGCATCCAGCACAGCAAGATCCATTGCTTGCTTAATTCCTAAAAGCCATACGCTAGTGGCTTCAGCCGCGCTTTCCTGGGCTTGATGAACCCATAAGTTAGCCCCCCATACTGCAACGGCAGTTGTGATGGCCCAAGCAATTAAGACCTCAAATAAAGCGTAGCCTTGTGACGCATGTTTATGAGACATGCTGAAGTTAGCGAATGATAAATTTAAATGTATTGCGATCACCCCTTGCACATTGCGCATCCGCTAACAGTGGTTGGTAGTATCGAGGCGGTTCAACTGAGGTGTTTTTGACTTCAACCGCACCAGATTGACCTGACACAGTCACCACAGAAGCGACGCGTTGTAAAACTGATGCTAAAACCGGGCATGCGGCGTGATTAACGTGGTTAAGCACCAACTCAAAAGCTGAGCCATGTGGCCCGCTAGCCAGCGCTTGTGCAGTTAATTGAATCACGCCCTCACCGTTGCGACCGCTACCACCTAAACCATGACCAATGGTGGCTTTGGTCCCCTGCCCCGTGACCGCCACAATTGACGAGTCACGCAATGCATTGGCCAATACCGCATTGCTAAGGCCGGCATAAGGCGTAGCACCCAAGCCGATGGAAGACACTTTTAGCCTAGAAATAACCCGTTGTAGCTCGCCTGAAAGTTGAGGCACTTTGTTTTCAATCACATAACCCTGAATAGCAGGAATACCAATAATAGAAAGCAAAATCATGATTGCCGTCACAATTGAAACCTCAACTAAAGAAAAACCACCTTGGGTATTGCGCATCATCATTACAAATCCTTTTAAATTAAAAAGTTAAAAACTAGAACGTTGAATAGTGCATCAGCAACGCCTGACGCAACTCTTCAATCACCAACACATGCCAGTAACCTACCCCCATCACCGTGATCAAGCTCAAAGATAAAAGCAACCAACGCCACCCCCAAGCGCTTGATTCAATATCAGTAGAAATCTTGGTACGAATGGTTTCGCACGTGAGCTGTAAACCTTGGTTCAACCCTCTAGCCTCAACTAAGTCAACGAATAGCCACCAAGCCTCTTGACCCATTAAGCCGGTATTCATCGCTTCGACAGGGTCAACACCAATATCCATTTGGTAAACCATTCGCTCTAGGTGACCTTGTAACCATGGGTTAGCGTCGTCATACTGCTGTAACAACACGTCACGCAATGACACCCCTCTTTGCACGCCAGCACTGAGCAGCATGGCAATGACACTTAAAAAATGTATGGATTGAACATCACGATATAAGCGCCATATACCCAGTGAATCGAGGCGGTAACGCCAAGGGTGATGAATTTGACCGAACGAATACCATACGCCTAATAAGATGGTGATAAAAAAACCGACGCCCAACCAACCAACACGTTGCAACAGATCAACCCAATCTTTTAGGGCAAGTGTGGCTGTACCAAAATATTCAATTGGCACAACAGAAAAGGCTTTTAATAAATGCGGTAGAGTGAACAGCGGAAAGACGCCCAAAACGATTACGGCCATGAGGCTGGCAAGCAAACCTGACACACTGATGCTTAAAAACGTACGTTTAGCACGTTGCATAACGTTAAGGTGAATCGATAAATGTTTAAAACATGTAGCCAACGCAACATGGCCCGACACTTGTGCCATTTGTACAATCAACCGTTCATGTCTGGGTACACTCCCACGCCATGTTTGGCTTAAATCGCCCCCCACTTGTGGATATTGCTCTATCCACCAGTGCGTCAATACGCCCCTAGCCCGCTTCAGGCCTTGTCGACGCGCATCTTTTTCGAATAAGTCTAATAAAGTTCGATGTGAAGGCGAAGTGGTTAATGCATCGGCTAAATATTCATAATATTGTGCACGCTTCGATTTAAATTGTAAGCCTGCGAACCAAACTCGCCATGGCAATGAAGGTTTGAGACTAATCATCAATACCCTCACCAAATCTTCTATCAATCTCTCTCGGGTCAATTTCACCCATTACGACCTTTTGTAAGCCTCTTTGGCGCACCCGTTGGTTAACCTGCATCACTTGGGTATCGCCATAAATTAATGATATTAATTGCGTCATGGATTCCGCTTCAATGGCTTGAGCAAACCCATTGAAGCGAAGCGGTTCAATAATTTCAGAGACGACGGTACGACCGGCATAACCTGCCCCAAATAAACCCTGCTGACTCAAACATTTTGTACAACCTGCCTGGTTTCGAAACCGAACATCATGCATACCAATGTGCTGTTTTTCGCACCATTTCAGCAACCACTTTGTGGCTGAAGCTCGATCTTGTGAAAAACCTAGGGCACACTGATGCAGTGGTTGCGCTAACCATTCTTTTGAATTGAGTCGACACCCTGCACATAACTTTGGCAATAAGGCTTGATAGACCAGTAACTTCAACATGCCAGGCATCGCTAAAACAGATCGCGGCACACCAATAAAATTTGAAGCCAATCGATTCAAAATCTGTAAAGCTGATGCAGCGTGAACCGTCGTGTATACATTAACGCCAGAAAGAAGTAAGTCAGCAAAAGCACGCCCACCTGCTTGGTCGCGTATTTCACCAATCAGCAAGTCTTGTACAGCACTTCGCTTAATGGCTTTCAACTTACGATCGAACGTGGTGTGATTCTCTTCATCCAGCGAACCGGCAACGCTACATTGCAAAGCATTTTCTATGACATATTCAACCGGGTCCTCGAGTGTAATGAGCTTTCGATCTGCAGGTAGCTCGCGCAATAATGCTGCTAAGGTGGTCGATTTGCCTGAACCGACCAAACCTGCAAACACCACTGCCCCACCATCAGATAGGCGACTTCGCCTCAGCGCTTGCGTTTGATCTTTAAAGTATCCCAACAACTCTAATGTAGGCAAATCGCTTAACGCTTTATTACCGAGCAAGCGCAAACAAACTGACGGCCCACTGTCGGTCGCAATAGAGGCCCAACGCAACAAAATAGTTTGCCCTGCAATCACTCTGGTGAGCCGACCCTGTTGTTCCCGATGGGGATCAAACACTGCACCATTTCCACCCTGCACACTCATCCAAATGACGCCTAACAGCTCAAGCATTACTTGCGCAGTCATATCTTGAAACTCGAGGGGCCGTACATACAAGCCTGTTACAGTAAAACGTACGCTTGATATTTTTTTGCTTGGGTTCACATTCAAATGCATATCACTTGCGTTGTGATTCAGACCCCACTTGACGAGATCATCTAAGATCGCAAATAGAACATGACGCGCTTGACTTGTATGTTGCAACGCATCGGTCTGACGTAGGTTTGGATGACGTAATTGACGATTCAAAGCACCTAAATACGAAGGGGTCACCACCACGATAGGCGGCTCAAACAATGGTAGACGATGTGTTTTTAATAACTGAACAGTTGCATGCGTTTGATCATCTTGGGCATGCTCTTGCAAAACCAATACTAAACATTGGCCTGAAACCAACCGAACTGGGCATAGGTGATCTGACATGCCCTGTGGCTCAATCGACAACAAATCAAACAACAATTTAATCGAGTCAACTGACTGATTTGCTAGCAACTCTTGCATACCAACTTTAGATAGCGTGACGCGGTGAACCGATAGGTGAGCTAATTCCGACGTGGGAATAGGTTGTGCAAGCCGATCAGATAAGTAAGGCCAGATCATGGCAACGCCCCTGTCAGACATAAATTATGCTTGACGCCTTGAAACGTTAAACCAACACATGGTGGATTAATTCTGATTAGTCTGGGCGTCACGCGCTTTGATACTGCATGCGCCTGAAGGGGTCGACGCACCCCCTGCTGGAACCTATATTGGTGCCCTTCAAAAATAATATCGGTGAGCAATTTTGTTCCCACACCATAAATAGCCAACACTTTGTTTTCGTTTTGCAGCGTTGAGGTTGGCCCAAACGGTCGAGATTGACTGAGACGATTTGATAGTTTCTTTTCAAATTCAACCATTTCACCCAAAGAAGAACCTTGATCAAAGGATAAAGGGTTAGATTCAACAACCTGAGCTTGCGCTTGACCAAACCCTAATACAGCAAGTGAGGTTGTCCATATTAAAAAGGAAGACTTAAGATGAAACAAAAATATCTCCGATAAGGTGAAGAACAAAATGACTATGAGTAAGGTCTAAAATAGATTGATCGACAATTTCTAACGATGCAGACTGCCAATGAATTTTTAAATTT
>CALBMZ010000033.1 GCA_937896225.1 uncultured Alcaligenaceae bacterium
ACTTTATCTTTTAAAAAGTGCCCGTATGATTGCTATTACCCTTCCAGATGGTTCACAAAAAACGTTTCCAGGCCCGGTTACGGTTGCTGATGTCGCGCAATCTATTGGCTCTGGCTTAGCGAAAGCCGCCTTAGCGGGTAGGGTAGGTCAGGGTGATACTGCGCAGTTAGTCGATACAACTTATGTTTTAGATCAAGACCAACATTTAGCGATCGTCACGGGTAAAGATGCTGCAGGGCTTGATATTCTGCGTCACTCAACGGCGCACTTACTGGCTTATGCAGTTAAAAGCTTATTTCCAACAGCGCAAGTTACCATTGGCCCAGTTATAGAAAATGGTTTTTTTTATGATTTTTCATACGAAAGGCCTTTTACGCTTGAAGACTTAACGGCTATTGAAAATAAAATGACAGCGTTAGCTCGTCAAAACGAGACTGTTGTGCGTGAAGAGTGGAAGCGTGACGATGCAGTTGATTTTTTCAAGGGCATTGGTGAAAACTATAAAGCAGAAATTATTGCCTCCATACCCAGTAATGAAAACATAAGCCTTTACCGCGAAGGAAGTTTTGTCGATTTGTGTCGTGGCCCTCACGTACCCAATACGGGCAAGCTTAAAGTTTTTAAGCTTATGAAGTTAGCGGGTGCATACTGGCGCGGTGATAGTAAAAATGAAATGCTACAGCGTATTTATGGTACAGCTTGGGCCACTAAAGAAGAGCAAGATGCACATTTGCACATGCTCAAAGAAGCAGAGCGGCGTGATCACCGCAAACTGGGTCGAGATCTTGATTTATTTCATTTTCAAGAAGAGGGTCCTGGTTTAGTTTTTTGGCACCCTAAAGGTTGGGCCATTTGGCAGCAAGTCGAACAGTATATGCGTGCGGTCTATCGCGACAATGGTTACCAGGAAGTCAAAGCGCCACAGATTCTTGATCTTTCATTGTGGAAAAAAACAGGTCATTGGGACAACTATCGTGAAAACATGTTCACGACAGAGTCTGAAAGCCGCATGTATGGCTTGAAACCCATGAATTGCCCGGGTCATGTGCAAATTTTTAATGCTAACTTGCATTCATACCGTGAATTGCCTTTACGATTAGGTGAGTTTGGTCAATGTCACCGCAATGAGCCTTCAGGTTCTTTACACGGCATGATGCGTGTCAGAGGTTTCACGCAAGACGATGGCCACATATTTTGCACGCCAGATCAAATGCAAGACGAATGCGCAGCGTTTACAGCGCTTTTGCAAAAAGTTTATGCTGATTTCGGTTTTACCGAAGTGCTGTATAAGGTTGCTACTCGTCCTGAAAAGCGCATTGGTAGCGACGAAAGCTGGAATAAAGCTGAAGCCGCGCTGATGGAAAGCTTGACGCGAACGGGTTGTGAATTTGAAGTGACACCTGGCGAGGGTGCCTTTTATGGTCCAAAAATTGAATATACGTTAAAAGACGCAATTGGTCGTCACTGGCAATGTGGCACCATTCAAGTTGACTTTTCAATGCCCGAGCGTTTAGGGGCTGAGTATGTTGATGACAAAGACACGCGTCAAACCCCTGTTATGCTACATCGAGCTATTTTAGGTTCATTTGAACGTTTTATTGGCATGCTGATTGAAAACTATGCCGGTGCCATGCCACCTTGGTTAGCCCCAATTCAGGTGGCTGTCTGTTGTATTTCAGAGTCATCCGCGCATTATGCCGCCGATATTTCAAAAAGTTTGCAAAAACAAGGCATTCGAGTCGAATCTGATTTGCGACGAGAGAAAATCACTTATAAAATCAGAGAGCACAGTCTACAAAAGATTCCATATATTCTGGTTGTAGGTGAAAAAGAACGTGATTCACAATCTGTTGCAGTGCGTGCTAGGGGTGGTGTTGACCATGGGGTTATGCCATTTGAAGCATTCACTGAGTTATTAGGTGAAGATATCTCGCTTCGCCGAGACGTCATTGCGCCGGCGTAAAAGGCGTTTTATTTTTAAGGAGTTTTCAACATCGCAACTGATAAGCCAAACCGTGTAAACGGTGAAATTCGCATTCCTGAAGTTCGCCTCATTGGCGTCGACGGTGAGCAGTTAGGTATTCTAAAAACGTTTGATGCCATCAAAATGGCAGAAGACGTCGGCGTTGATCTGGTAGAGATCGCCCCAAATGCTGAACCACCAGTTTGTCGCTTAATGGATTTCGGCAAGTTTAAGTATCAAGAGCAAAAGCGCCAAGCTGAGGCGCGTGCCAAACAAAAAATCATTCAAGTTAAAGAAGTTAAATTTCGTCCAGCAACCGATGAAGGTGACTATCAAGTCAAACTTCGTAACCTAAAACGCTTTTTAGATGAAGGTGATAAGGCTAAGGTCACGTTGCGCTTCCGTGGTCGCGAAATGGCGCATCAAGAGCTAGGTATGCGTGTCTTAGAACGTGTGCGCGACGATTTGCTTGATATGGCTGTTGTTGAGGCCATGCCAAAACTTGAAGGTCGTCAAATGGTGATGGTTTTATCACCTAAGAAAAAAGTACCTTTAACTAAAGCGGAAGCTGCATCAACATAATGCATGTATTATTTATTATTGACCCTATCGACACGCTAAAAGCTTACAAAGATAGCTCTGTCGCCATGATGTTTGCTTTGGCTACTCAAGGCCACTCGGTTAGCGTGTGCAAGCAAGATGACCTTTTTATCGAGCAGGGTCAAGTGCTTTGCCGTGGTCAAGCCATTACAGTTCACCCCCATGCAGACTTACACAGTCAGCACTGGTTTGATTTGGTCGATGCGCCTCGAGAGCTACCGCTGTCAGCTCATGATGCAGTGATCATGCGCAAAGACCCACCGTTTGACATGGAATATGTTTACGTCACGCACATGCTTGACGTGGCAGAAAAACAAGGTGCGCGGGTCTTTAACCGTGGCGTAGCCATTCGCAATCACCCTGAAAAATTAGCTATCACTGAGTTTTCTGAATTCACTACGCCCACGCTAGTGACCTCTAATATGCACAGACTAAAAGCTTTTCATGACAAACACGGTGATGTAATTGTTAAGCCCCTTGATGGTATGGGTGGTACGGGCATATTTAGAATGTTACAAGGTGAGCCAAACCGGGGTGCCATTCTTGAAATGCTGACTCATTTTGGTCAGCAAACGATTATGGCTCAACGTTATATTCCTGAAATTGTTCAGGGTGATAAGCGGGTGTTGATTATTAATGGTGAACCCATACCTTTTGCGTTGGCTAGAATACCTTTAGCAGGCGAAACCCGTGGCAATCTTGCGGCAGGTGGGCGAGGGGTTGCCCAACCCCTCACTGAGCGTGATCAGTATATTGCACGAACAATTGGGGCAAAGTTGGCACCAAGAGGTTTGTTTTTAATTGGTCTTGATATCATAGGTGAGTACGTAACTGAAATTAATGTGACCAGTCCTACCTGTTTTGTTGAAATTACAGAACAAACCGATTTTCATGTGGCAAATCATTTTGTTCAATCATTAGAAAGAGTGCTGTCTGCTTAGTCTTAATTAATA
>CALBMZ010000034.1 GCA_937896225.1 uncultured Alcaligenaceae bacterium
CAAGCACGAGCTACACCAATCAGATGGTGAGTGCGCGGGTCAAGTTCTTGTTCTAAGGCAAAATAAGTAAATGGCAAACTAGAGGTGGGATCAAACCATGCAAGCAGACCACACAGCGAAATAAACAAGCTATTGCATTACTGGCGGGGCAGCATGCAATACGCCACAAACCGCCTGAGGCACTTGAATCTCAGGTTTTTTGGTTTTGGTCTGCGGGCGGGATACTAACCAATGACTGAAGTCACTCGCGTGAAGTACAAATCTTGCAGCCAGGCCGATCCACGAATCTATATGGATCAGTCAAGCAAGGATTTGACTGTCGCAAGGGGCAGAAAGAGAAAAAGTGGTTGTTCTGGGAGCGCGATGAATCCGTGGTGAACGTAGAACCCGGCGGCCGACTCGTCTTTGGCATCAACGACTAGCGCATACGCTGCGATCTCTGCTGTGGCCGCACGCCTTAGGGCATCGGCTAATAATGCGGCTCCGAGGCCCTTGCCCTTGAATGAGTCGCTCACGGCCAGACGCTCCATGCGCACTGCCGGCACGCTGGGGTAGCGAGGTAGTTTTTTCGCAAGCGTCTCGGGTAGGTCCGATAACAAAATACTCGCCGAGGCCAGGGTGTAATAGCCCGCGATCTGTCCCACATTGTCGTTTGCCACGAAACAAGCAGACACTCGGCGTTTAATGTCCTGACTAACCTGAGTACGAAAGTACCGATCCAGTGGTTCGGTGCCGCACGTAAACTTTGCGCGATCAGCAGTGAGATCTAGCGCAGAAACAAAAAATTTAGGTACCTTCGTGCTTACAGTTACACGTGACTTCACGCAGCAAGAAGCTTGTTGGCCTTGGCAAAGGCGCGCTTGAGTGCTGCATTAGGCTTGGCCGGTGCAATCAAAGCGTTTGCGAACGCCTCTTGGTCGAGCACTGACAGGCGCACGCGGTCGGCGCTTTCTATTGTTTGCGAAGCCGCTATTTGAAGGGCATGGATCACAAAATCAGTCATCGTACGACCTTGAATTTCTGCAGCACGCTTGACAATTAGATGCAGGTCAGGGCTGATCCGAGCCTCTAGTCGAGCAGACTGAAGCCTCAGCTTACGGGGTAAAGCAAGGGATTTGGCAGTCATGGCAAGCTCCTCGATAATCTTGGTATTGTACGGCAAATTGCCGGTAAGATACAAATGATGCGTGTAAATATTTTTCTGCCTGCGATGGTTTCCTTGAAATAAAATGATTTTTTACTGCCCCGTTAAGCCTCTCATTGTGCGCTCCGAGATGCCCCAGTTGGGATTGGCTTTGATGAGCGACTCTTTGCTTATCCAGTCGTCACCATCGTCAAGCCCATAGATAATTCCGAACTGACTATCATCCTCAAACACGCCATCGAGCAGCTTGGTCACGAAGCTGCGCACTTCATAACAAATGCCAGACCGATTCGAGCCCGCAGTGCTGATGACCCACAACAAAGAGTTGTCACGCTTGCCCGTACCCGTTTCGACCACGTCATAAACAGTGCGAGTCTTGTGGGCGTGCAGCTCATCGATGCAACCAAAGTGAATATTCAAACCATCAAGCGTTGAGCCCTCAGCAGACAGGGCTTCAAACTTTGAGGCGCTCTCCAGCACGTGAAACAGTCTCGACGACGAGCAGGAGCGGCACGTGCGTGAGAACCTCAGCGAAGAAGAGCTAGTAATCTTCGATATTCTGACGCGCCCGGCACCCGAGTTGACCACAGCGGTTTTGAGAAGCGTACCTAGCCTTACTTAGGTCAACAGCCCAAAGCAAAAGCCCCGCAGTGTGCGGGGCTCAGGGCATACCCATGTGGCCATGAGCAAGTTAGTACAGGTGATAATGGCGGGCAGAGGGTCCAATTAACACTCAGTAACTTCTTGTTAGCTATTGGGTCGTCTTGATAGCCCTTAGTCGCGACAACACATTGATCCATTTCGATAAAACTGGCAATAAGTACTTCAATTAGTGACCCAATAAACACAAGACGTTACTTTGAAATCCTACAACTCTCATGGCTAATCACACCTTTTGTGTGGGGAAGCATAGGGAAAATCAGTCTATGGTTCTTCCATGGTTCAACAGGGTGCATTGTTTGCCTACGGCAACATGCCCGTGGGGGCAGACTTTGTGCTCGATGCCCTGATTAGTTTGGGCCTGAGCCGTGCGTTTGAAACCAGCAACCTGAGTATCACGCCCTTTGCACGGGTGACCTGGCAGGTGGTGACGCAGTCTGGCATGAATGAGGGTTAAGCGGCCTCAACCCTTTCGGTCGATCGCTACACCGGCAATGGGGTGCGCGGTGTGCTCGGTTTGGCGGCCGGATCAATAGTCAACGATCCGATGGGCGCCAAATACACGTACGCGCGTTCGTGGGGGTTGGTGTGGACTCATCGGCGTTGTCGAATCCAACACTGAACGCCTCAATCGTGGGGATTGGCACCAACATTTCCACACCGAACGCTGGCAAGGTGTTTGTGCAGGCAGGTCTGAATGGAACAGCCAAGATGTCCAACAACACCTTTGCCTACGCCGGCATATCAGCCGAAGCTCACAGTGGCCAGACACTGGGCACCGATAACCTGAGCCTGAAGGTGCAGTTTTGATGGTTAATCGTTTTAGGCATCGTTTAAGGAACGGTGGTTTCAAATCTGAATTGCAAAAAGCTGGCGGTAATATTTCTCAGAAATAAATTAAAGATTAAAATTCAATCTGAAAGTTTCCATGTTTTCGGTGAGTATCTGTAAGGCTAAGTTGGAACTATCTTTACTCTGATATAGATTTTTAGAGAAGTTTTAGTCCCCCCTGTGCCAGAATGAATTGTAAGGTGGACCCTATAGTCAAGACAGAATTTGCCCGAGTTTAAGCCTCATCTAGTTCTTCAACCGCAGCGGCACATTGCCACCCTGCCAGTTGCTTTGTAATTTAACACCTCCCGGCGGACCCGGTCGCACTGGCGTTGTAATAATCTGGTTTTACATCTACTTCTCACAAAAAGAAAACGTTCACATCTCGTCTAACGTTGTCAACAGTAATTGATGTCGGGAAACAGGGCCTCTTTCAAATTGATCATCAGACGTTCATCCTAGCTGAGTCAAGGAGTTTCGGGAAATTCCGCGGGATAGCTGAAATACTTTTGCACAGTCTTTGAAGCCACATCCATTTATTTGTCACAAAATTTTCACGGCCTTGTCACGCCATGGTCATTTGGCGAGCCCAAAATAAAATCGTTTTCATTGAGACTTAGCCATGAATAATCCAGTCAGCATTTTGGAAATTGCACGAGCAGCGGGTGTTTCGGCGGCTACCGTGTCGCGCGTCTTCAACCAGCCTGAAAAAGGTGTTGTGAAGCAGCGCTGCCCTAGAACAAGAACTTGACCCGCGCACTCACCATCTGATTGGTGTAGCTCGTGCTTG
>CALBMZ010000035.1 GCA_937896225.1 uncultured Alcaligenaceae bacterium
GACCCTTGAAATTTACTACCTTGAAAAGAAATATTTTCAAGCGTTACTTCACTCAAAATCATGCCAGACAAATCAAGATTGGCACAATCTGCATTACGTAGCCTAAGACCTATAACGGGTTTACCAGCTGCTTTTACTTGACGAAGTGCATGCCCAACGTCTGTACCTTCAAGCCAATCTGACACAGCGAACCCCACAAATCGAAAATGTACTATTCATTTTTAAGTGCTTTGATAATCGATTGAATTCAACGTCTAGCATGACCGACTCATTAATTTAAAAAAAACAGATATAAAATTTGGATTAATTTTTAGTCAACATAGTACACATAAGCTCCCAATCTTGGCTGAGACCCTAAAGACGCTCCCAGACCAAGTTTCGACATACTCAATTTCTTTGGCGAAGAATCTCGATCAACCTTAATTCGTATACGCAAGTTCTCATTAGAGAACAGTCTAATAGACTGTTGAAGCAAATCGTACCTGCCACCACCGGGAACGATTTGATCAAGATCGTCGAGGTGCTGCTGTTTGAGTGCAATTTCAACGTGACTAAGGTGATCAACGAGCTTACTACCCAGAACAGCTTGCTCACCCAACTGATGGCTACGCTGACCAAGGCGACATGTAAAGTTTTTAGGCACTGCTACGCGCGTTGCCGCACAGGGTTGCACGCGAACAGTTCCTGACCTAACAATCGTGGCCACTAAGGCTTGAAGGTTAGAAGCGGACCTAAACGAACTCGAAAGCAACGGTGCTAATTTAAGTATCTTTGGCCACTGATTAAAACGCGTACGCATTGCTGGACCCGTAGACCCTATCCAGCTTGATTTTCGATCGAGAATTCGCAAACCCTTACCCATGCGCAGGCCTGTCTCAACACGATGTCTTGACCATGCCTTAATTAACAAAGGAAAAGCTGCGTAATGAAAAATATCAATTAAGCCCCGAGCGTTTTGATAACCATTCTGCTCGGCAGCCATCAACCCTTCTGTATAAAAGTTTGGCAACGGCGAAGTCACACCGTACAGACCAAAGAATGTCGTTTCTACTTGTAACTTTCCATCTGATTTGACCAATGCATCGGCAATTTCACGGGATGGAAATGCCATTGAGAGCATGGGTCTCACACGTAAATTTTTATGGAAACTATTTTCCCAATTGCCCAGCAATGCTTCATTTTCATTATCTTTATTTTGCGCATTTTCATCCATAGCATGCGCCAATAACCGCGCCATTTGAAAAAACTCAAGGCGAGCGTGATTTTCTGTAATAAATGCAACTACAGCATCAAGCCTGGTGCTATGAGAGTTGGCCATTCGAACTGTGCTCCGCTATTAGGGTTTGTTACAACAAGGGTAACGTAGGAATTCAAACCAATTAAGCCTGCTAAAAATGGCAGCAGCATTTCACCAAACAACATAAGATCGCCATTTCCAGCAAAAAAATCTTGCTGCAGTTGCAACTTAATAATTTGACCCTGAATTCTTGTGCCACGAACCATGCGAGTATCTTTTAGCACTAGAACGTCTTCTATACCAAGTAGACGGCGTCGTGCCGCAGATACGCGCGCTGGGTCGCCAGCACCCTCAGGCAAATAAACTTGAAGTAATTCTTTGAGATTATCTTTATCTAAGATGGCGTGCAAATTTAAACGGGCATGCCCGATAATTTTCCACATAGCATCCTTGCCTAATGCTGGCGTTGAAAAGCCTGTTGGGTTGGTCACATTCGTCACGGTTATGCGCTCTGGAGAATCTGCCACACGCAAACAAACACTTCCAGGTCGCAGTCTCTCAGGTAGGCGGCCGTTGGAGCAACGCATCAGCACTGAAAGCGTCTCTCGATTACTTAAATCAATCGCGCTACCGAAAGGTAATCTCAACTTATGAACATGCTGAGATCTAAGTGCCCCTTCAGAGGCTACCACTTGATATTTATAAGGCCCTTCATCAGCCATTAACTCCGTTGTCGACTGATAAATTCGCTCTTGAGATTCACCCTGAAGCCGGCCTGTAACGCTTATTACATCGTGGACAATCACGTGCCCAGGAGTAGAATCCATAGCCGTGAGTTGGTAGCTTTCTTTAAGATGTGTCAACGCAATGGGATTGGCAAACGACTGAAACAAATTTACCGCAGGGACGGCGTTTACTGCAATATGCTCAACTGATAGGTCGGGCAATAAAGGGGCAGGTATAGAGAAATCGAATTCAATACAAAATTTTCGGTCGCCCACCCTACTAGACCACTGATCTAAACCTTCGAGCTTTAAAAAAAAAGCCCTTTCAGGAAAAGCTAAAAATTCGCGAATCCAGCGCAAGTGCTGCGCAACTGTTTTACCTGTTTCATACAGGCAATTGTCAGAATCTAAACCATCAAAAACTAGTTTTAAGGGCGACTGACTGTCAGGGTTTTCAGGTGTATAGATGCGTAACGCTTGCAAATTTTGACGCATGGCAATTAATAATGCGGTCGCCTCAGGGTAAGGGCCAGACAAATAAAGCACAAGCGATTGACCATACCATTGCGAAAGGGGTAACCCAATTAAGTCAAAAGTCAGACGTAGACGAGATCCTTTTCCGTTTGAAGAAACTGTCGCTGAGCTGAGTTCAACGGGTTGCACAGTCAGGGGCCATGAAGTTGAAAATTGGCAACTTGTGCCTTCTAGAGGCAACGAGGCAAACGGTGTATCAGCATTAACTAAATAGCCGTTCTGAGACTTACCCGTGACGCCTAATTTAAGTACAGTCATTGAAGGCATCGGCTTTGCCAAGTCAGGCCCTACCGCACTCAGTACATCACCAATAAATTCAGGTAACTCATCGTCTAATTTTTGACGCACCATAGCAGACAAAAATGCAAAGCCTTGCATCAGTCTTTCTACGTCTGGGTCTCCACCCCTACTAGAAATATAGGGGGCAATTGTCGGGTTTTCTTTTGCGAACTCACGACCTAAGTCATTTAAGCGCTCAAGCTCAGCGGAATAAATTTTTTCAAATGCCATTAGCAACCTCTATTGTGATCTGCCCTGCAGCATTCACCCGCAACCATAAAGAAAAGTCTTTTAAAACTGATTCAGAGCTCTGCCCTAAATCTATTTGACCTGTCAGCAAAAATTTTAAAGTGATGACATCGCGATCTTCGATACGCTGTTCAATTTTTACATTTAAAAAACGGCTCTCGTAGGCATCAATTTGCAGCAAAATATCTTGTTGTATGTTGCTAACAGACCCCATTGAAAAAGACCCAGCGATATTGCATAAGTCTGACATACCGTAATTCATATCGATTGGAACCCAACCACAACGGGTATTGAGTAATTTAGAAATGTGCCTAACAATCGATTCTTTGGCAAGATCTTCAGACGAGCGCTTGTCACGGCCAACTGGTATCTCGGCACGGGTTAAACGCTCAAACAGCCTTTCTTTAATCACTGATATGGCAACCTTACATCAAATAAAGGCATAGACGACTCGACTAAAAGCTAGATCTCAGATCACCCAAGTGCGTTAGATTCTAAAATTTATATTAACTCAATATTTATACAAAAGCCGAAATTTGTGTAAGCATGCTCAAACCGAAACGTCGCACCGCATCACCCTTTTTTCCCGTAAGCCAAAATGCGCTCACAATACCGCGCAATAGTGTCGATTTCTAAATTCACGGCATGACCCGGTTTCAGTTGTTTTAACGTGGTCATGGCGATAGTGTGCGGTATGAGGTTAATACTAAACTGAGTGCCATCGGCCGCATCTTCTACAGTATTGACTGTCAAGCTCACGCCATTTACTGCAACTGAACCTTTGTAAGCGATGAAGGGGCCTAAACTTGCAGGAGCTTGTACCACCAAGAGCCAAGACTCACCAACTGACTCAAACTGCACCACATGGCCTAGACCGTCTACATGACCCGAGACCAAATGGCCACCAATGGCATCACCCATACGCATTGATTTTTCTAGGTTAACGGGGCGCAAACCAGCCAAACCGACGGTACGGTTTAAGCTTTCTTTTGAGACGTCAACTGTGAAGCCTTGCGACTGCAATGTGGTGACCGTCATGCACGCACCTTGAATCGCAATCGAATCGCCTAACTTGACGTCGCTTAAGTCAAGTCCACCACTCGTAACATGCAAACGCAAGCCCGTGTTGTGAGCATCTTGACCGACTGCAGTCAGCGTTTCAATGCGTTCAATTTGACCAATCGCGGCCACAATACCTGTAAACATTTTTTCACCTTAAAGCGTATCGATCACATGTAAATTGGCGCCAAGCGCCTCCCATCTGGAAATATGGCGAGCTCGCACCCGAATATCTGCCCCAATCGGCGACACATCAATAAAGCTTAGATGCGTGGCTTGATCAAGTGTGTCAATGCCTGGAATATCAAGCATGGGTTTGCCCAAACCGATAAAACTCGGTGCCAAATAAAGTAGCAACTCGTCAACCATACCCGCCTGCCAAAGCGCACCATTCAAACCAGCACCTGCCTCAACATGCACCTCGTTGATGTCGTGCGCACCTAACCATTTCATCATCGCTGCCATATCGACGCGATATGGCGGTTGAGCATCAGCCACCCTGACGATTTGAACCCCTTGACTCAATAGGCTTTGATACTTTTCTGGCTGCGTGGTGGGGTCATTCGCCACAAAAATAACAATTGAGCGGGGGGGCTGATCAGTCAAACCTTTGAACACACGGGCCGTTTCTTGAATTTCAAACCGCGGGTCAACAATCGCTAACTTAGGCTGCCGTGTGGTTGAAACTGCTCGCACATTCATGAGCGGGTCATCTGTTTTAATGGTGCCAATACCGGTCATCACCAAGCAACTGCGGGCACGCCAATGGTGACCATCGTCTCGAGCAGGTTGTTGCGTGATCCATTGTGAATCACCATTTTTTAAAGCCGTTTGCGAATCAAGTGACGCCGCAATTTTGAGCCACACATACGGCACACCACGCGTCATGCGTGATACAAACCCTGGGTTTAAGGCCAAGGCTTCGCTGGCTAACACCCCTGCCGTCACTCGAATACCCGCCTGGCGTAACGCAAACATACCGCGCCCCGCCACTTGTGGGTTAGGGTCAAAATGTGCAAAAACAACTCGTGCCGGTTTTGCGGCAATTAAGGCCTCAACACACGGGGGCGTTTTGCCATGATGGCTGCAAGGTTCGAGTGAAATATAAACTGTGGCGCCTTGAACAGAGTGACCTTGGCTGCTAGCGTGCTTGAGCGCCACCACCTCAGCATGGGCGTGCCCTGCTGCAAGCGTGGCACCTTCACCAATAATTTGACCATCACGAACGATGACACAACCTACTCTCGGGTTTGGCGTGGGCACGTACAAGACTGACTCAGCCAGTGCCAAAGCATGCCGCATAAAGCGGACGTCTTGCTCAGCATTGGTGATGGTTTGGTTGCCAAGGCCCTGACTCGCACCTGTGAGCTTACTCGTGCTATTGAGGGTGTACGTGCTTGAAGAATTTGAGCCGCTATCAACCATCAAGCATCAACCTTTTCGTGACGGCAAAGGGCCTTGCATTTCTTTAATGGCTTTTACAAACTCGCCAATGTCTTCAAAACTTTTATAAACGGAAGCAAACCGAACGTATGCCACTTTATCGAGCTTATGAAGCTCTGCCATCACCAAAGCGCCAATTTGTTCTGTTGTGACTTCTCGGTCACCTCGTACCAAAATATTTTCTTCGATTCGTTGAACAGCTTGGTCTATTTGTTCTGTGCTCACGGGACGTTTGCGTAAAGCCAAGCCCAGACTATCCCGCAGTTTTTCAACCGCGAAATCATGGCGGCTACCGTTGCGCTTAACCACTGCAGGCATAATAAGTTCACTACGCTCAAACGTCGTAAAACGCTTATCGCATGACTCACAGCGACGACGACGACGAATGAAATCGCCCTCGTCGCCAACCCGTGAGTCAATAACAGCTGTTTCGAGATGGCCACAAAAGGGGCATTTCATGAGCGCTATTAAACCTTAACCGTAAACCGGAAAAGCCTCAGTCAAAGCATGCACGCGGGCACGCACAGCATTGATGTTGGCTTCATCTTGCGGGTTATCTAACACGTCAGCAATTAAATGCGCGGTTTGCTCAGCTTGTGTTTCATTGAACCCACGCGTAGTCATGGCAGGCGTGCCCAAACGTATTCCACTGGTTACAAATGGCTTTTCTGGATCGTTTGGAATCGCGTTTTTATTAACCGTAATGTGTGCATGGCCCAGTGCTTCTTCAGCTAACTTACCAGTAATGCCTTTGGCGCGCAGGTCAACCAACATCACATGGCTTTCAGTACGGCCTGACACAATACGCAAGCCACGGTTAACCAAGGTTTGTGCCATCACTTGAGCGTTGCGCACCACTTGTGCAGAATACGTTTTAAATTCAGGTTGCAACGCTTCTTTAAAGGCCACAGCTTTTGCTGCGATAACATGCATCAATGGACCGCCCTGAATGCCTGGGAAAATAGCCGAATTTATGATTTTCTCGTATTCAGCTTTCATCATAATGATGCCACCGCGAGGGCCACGCAATGATTTATGCGTAGTCGATGTCACAAAATCTGCATAAGGAACAGGGTTTGGGTAAGCGCCCCCAGCAATCAAACCTGAGTAGTGTGCAGCATCAACTAACAGCAACGCACCATTGTCATGTGCGATACGAGCGAAACGTTCAAAATCAATTTTGAGGGAATAAGCAGACGCACCCGCCACAATCAATTTGGGCTTTTCAGTTTTTGCCAGTTCTTCAACTTTGTCGTAATCAATCACTTCATTGGCATTAAGGCCATATTGTAAAAAGCGGTAAAGCTTGCCTGATGCATTCACTGAAGCACCGTGCGTTAAGTGACCGCCATCGGCCAAGCTCATGCCCAAAACGGTATCGCCCGGCTTGAGCACGGCTAAATAAACCGCTTGGTTTGCTTGCGAACCCGAGTTCGGTTGTACATTGGCCGCCTCAGCGCCAAACAGTTCACGCAACCGTTCAATCGCCAATTGCTCAGCCACATCAACGAATTCACAACCACCGTAATAGCGCTTGCCTGGGTAGCCTTCAGCATATTTGTTGGTCAACTGCGTGCCTTGCGCCTGCATGACAGCAGGACTAGCGTAATTTTCAGAAGCAATTAACTCAATGTGCTGCTCTTGGCGCTTGTCTTCTTGCTGAATAACGCGCCATATATCGGGGTCAACACGGTCTAGGGTCAAGGTGCGATCGAACATAGATAATCTCAATAAAAGTAAGTGGCAGGCCACACACAGAAAGAATAAAGAATGCCCAGATTCAGCTGGGCATTTATTGTAACGCTGCTTGACGAACTAAGCGGTTTACCCGACTTGGCGAGGTGCTAAATCTGGATTGAGCGTATAAATACCTGTAATAGAGGCTTGTGCCAACACGTGATTTTGCATGGCAGAAAATGCCTCAGGCCCACCGAAAGTACCCTCAATAGGCAGTTTCGCGACATCTAGAGCGTACAGCGTAAAAACGTAACGATGCACAATGCTGTCATTCCAAGGGGGGCAAGGGCCGTCATACCCAAAGTACTCACCTCGCATGTCATTGTCATGGGCAAACCAATCGGTGTAGCTATTCAAGCCTTGCCGGGTATCGTTTGGCGCTGAAGGGCCACCTTTACCACGGGGCAAGACACCCGTAGACCACTCACCCTCGCTAATTTCGCGCTGGTTAGCTGGCAGATCAACTAAAACCCAGTGAAAGAAGTCAACTCGAGGTAAATCAGCAGACACGTTGCGATCTTCTTGATTAACATCATCACCAACGCTGGGTACGTCAGGGTCATGGCAAATGAGTGCAAAAGATTGAGTACCCGCCGGAACGTCGTCCCAACTGAATTGGGGGTTTAAATTTTCTGACAGCGTTACATGATGCTGCGCATCGATTTTGCCAAAAGCAAACTCTTCGGGTATGACACCTTCGTCTACAAAAGATAGGCTGGTTAATTTCATAATGCCTCCAAGCTGCAGAGGGCTGCAGCAATCAACTCACGGTAACACGGGCAAACTTGCGTTTTCCCACTTGAACCACATATTGCCCTGGCGCCAAAGCCAAAGCTTTATCATCTACTCGTTGGCCATCAATTTTGACGCCCCCTTGTTCTATATTACGTTGCGCCTCGGCTCCTGAAGAAACTAAACCGGCCTCGCGCAAAATTTTCACAAGTCCCAAAGCCGTACCATTGCTCACTACTTGTACCTCTGGCATGTCATCGGGTACAGCACCATCTCTAAAGCGAGCTTCAAAATCAGCTAATGCTTGTTCAGCTGCGGCTTGGCTATGAAAACGCGCGACAATTTCTTGTGCTAATTGAACCTTGGCATCACGTGGATTACGACCTGAATCGATTTCTGCACGTAAAGCTTGTATTTTGTTCATCGGCTGAAATGAAAGCAGTTCATAGTATTTCCACATTAATGAATCTGAAATAGACATGATTTTGCCAAACATTTGAGTCGACGTTTCATCAATGCCAATGTAGTTGCCTTTGGACTTTGACATTTTATCAACGCCGTCAGTACCCTCTAATAGAGGCATAGTCAAAATACACTGCGGGGCCTGACCATACTCTTTTTGTAACTCACGGCCCACTAATAGATTAAATTTTTGGTCGGTTCCCCCCAATTCTAAGTCAGACTGGAGGGCAACGGAATCATATCCCTGCATGAGAGGATACAAAAACTCATGTACCGAAATGGGAATGCCTTTTTTGAAACGTTGAGTAAAGTCTTCACGTTCCATCATGCGGGCGACGGTGTAACGTGATGCCAACTGAATGATGCCGCGCGCACCCAAGGGGTCACACCACTCAGAGTTATAACGCACCTCGGTTTTTTCGGGGTTTAAAACTTTACTGGCTTGTTCATAATATGTTTGCGCATTTTGCTTGATTTGCTCGGGCAATAAGGGTGGCCGCGTAGCATTTCGACCTGATGGGTCGCCAATCATGGCTGTAAAGTCGCCAATTAAAAAAATAACGGTATGCCCTAAGTCTTGCAATTGACGCAACTTGTTCAACACCACTGTATGGCCTAAATGAATATCAGGGGCGGTTGGATCAAGACCTAACTTTATTCGTAGGGGCACCCCACTCGCATCACTATGAGCCAGTTTTTGTAAAAACTCGGTTTCAACTAGCAATTCATCACAACCACGCTTAACAACCTCAAGTGCTTTTTGCACCGCAATTGAAATAGGTAAGGTTGAAGGTGTAGGCTTAGAAGATTGAATGCTCATTAGGGTTAACACTAATAAAAATTGCTAAATATTGAAATGATTTGAGGAATTTTTTACAGAAACCCTTAAAAAGAGTCATGATTCGAACAAATACGTTAAGATTGGAAGCTTATCACCTAAAGCGCTAAGTTTCTGCAATGAGGCTTTCTGCCAATTGCTGTCTTGCTTGGGTCATGCGGTTAGTGGTTTGCACATTTTAGTTTTAACCGTTCTAACTGCTTTATTCAATCAATACGTAAGGTTGCTCGAAAGATGCAAAAACGCTCAAAGCCTATTGCCAAAT
>CALBMZ010000036.1 GCA_937896225.1 uncultured Alcaligenaceae bacterium
AGTTATTTAAATGATTTATTAACCGAGCATGTCATTAAGTTAACGATGCTGTCATACCCACAAGTTGATGCGCAGCATTTTGTTTGGTTTGCAATGGGTTCTGAAGGGCGCGGTGAGCAAACCATATCTACTGATCAAGATAATGGCATGGTCTTAGCCGACGACCTAACAGATGATCAAATCAACACTTATCTAACCTTTGCACGGGCTGTGAATGAAGCGCTAGATCAGTGCGGTTTTCCGTTATGCACAGGTAATGTGATGGCCAGTAACCCCCAATATGCTATGCGTCAATCGGCATGGATGAAACATTGCGCAAGGTGGATCAACAATGGCACGCCACAAGACTTGCTAGATTCAAGCATTTTTTTTGACTTTCGAGGTTTGTTTGGGCGTCAGTCTTTACTTGATCCGATTAAAAAATTGGTTAAACAAGGGGCTCAAGACTCCCCTCGTTTTATTAGTTTCTTAGCCACGAATGCAATGAATTGGAATGTGCCCTTAACTCTGTTCGGTGGTATTGAAACGACAGATGTCGAGGGTGAGGAAGTAATTGATATTAAAGTCAACGGCACAGCATTAGTGGTTGATTTTGCCCGTATTTACGCCTTGGCGCTTGGTATAGAGGTGCGTGGTACATGTGACCGATTAATTGCTATTGGTCAAGCTAAGGGCTATAACGAACAAAAAGGTAAAGATTGGGTGGCGGCTTTTGAGTATTTGCAAATGTTGAGGTTAAAAGCGCAGTTACTTCAGCCTTCAGGTCGCTCGCACCTTACGGCCAATCAACTGCCATTTAGTGCATTGTCACCCGTCGATCGAATCGTTTTAAAGGCAACCTTTAACGTCTGCCAAGCCATGCAGCAACGTTTGAAGCTTGATTATGTTCGATAATCTTTTTGGCTGGAATAAGCCCCATATTGAAACCCGGGTCGTTGAGCCCTTGCGTTGGGTCATGCTAGACACCGAAACCACAGGTTTAAACGCATGGGTTGATGACGTGATTTCAATTGCAGCCCTTGGCATTCATTTTCAACCGGGTTTTACCTCACCTCGCATTGTGTTCGCTGACTCGTTTGAAGTCATTATTAGGCCAGAAAAAGTTAAACTTAAACGATCTAATGTGTTGATTCATCATATCGGTGTGGGGGCCCAGGAAGGGGGCTATGATCACCGTGAATCGCTTGAGTTGTTTCGTGATTGGGTGGGTGAGGCCCCGCTTTTGGCCTTTATGGCACCCTTTGATCAAGCTATGTTAAAAAGATCGTATAAAAAGGCAGGCTTGCCTCCGTTGGCCAATGAATGGTTAGATGTTGAGCCATTAGCGGGTTGGGTGGCAAAAGATACTTACCCTTACGCGCTTGATGAGCGAATTGAACAGTTTGGGTTGCAATGTGTTGATCGGCATACGGCTGCAGCCGATACGTTTGTGACAGCAGAGTTGCTGCTCAAACTCTTGCCGAACATCACACCCACTGCAAATACATGGGCGAAGATTAAACAGATTGCGCGCGAACGCCCTCAGTAAGCTTTAATATCTATTATTCCCAACTGAATGCTGCCATGTCGTGAATAATCAATCGGATGTATCTCAGCCACCCCTAAAACGTGAGCTTTTCTTAGCCATGTCAGGGGTAGCCGGCACCGTTGCGATTGTGGCGTTTGATGCCACGATTGTCAGCACGGTATTACCTAAAGTCGCACACCAATTAGGCGGCATGTCTCTTTATGCTTGGGTGGGTACAGGTTACTTTTTAGCCAACGCCATGACCATTATGATCTTTGGTCGTTTAGGTGACTTACATGGTCGGAAGCCACTGATTTTATGGTCATTGTTTATTGTGGGTTTGGGTTCTATTTTATCAGCCCTTTCTCAAACGATGCCTCAATTAATTAGTGCAAGAGTTTTGCAGGGGGTAGGGGCGGGCATGATGGTGGCCACCGCGTTCACCGCCATTGCGGACATTTTTCCTAACCCTAGGCAGCGTGTACGTTGGCTGGTGATGCTGTCAATTACCTTTGCTGTTGCAAGTGGTTTGGGGCCTATCATTGGGGGAGTAACGGAGCAGTTCTTCGGGTGGCGTGCTTCTTTTGCAGTGATTCCCCTAACGTGCGGGTTAGCCGCTTATTTAATT
The DNA here is from genome assembly GCA_937896225.1 of uncultured Alcaligenaceae bacterium. GTDB lineage: Bacteria > Pseudomonadota > Gammaproteobacteria > Burkholderiales > Burkholderiaceae_B > Algicoccus. Next base: position 2,136 of record CALBMZ010000036.1, read on the forward strand.
GCTAAATATTTTCCACATATTAAGCCTGATCAACTCAAAGGTGCTCGAATTGACTGGTTAGGTGCCCTGTTAATTATGTTGACTATAGCGTTGTTGCTGCTAAGTCTTGAGGTATTTGTGGGCCATTTCTCGTCAATAAGACCTATTTGGGGTTTAGTTCTATTTTTGGGTTGTTGTTTATCGGGGTGGTTATTGTTTCAAATCGAACGTCGCGTAGCGATGCCAATATTCCCACTACACGTTTTACAAACTTCTCAGGCGCAATGGTTGAATATCGCTGCGTTGCTGTGTGGCGCAGTGATGTTTACGTTGATTTTTTATATTCCGTTGCTTTTACAGAATACATTTCATTATTCCCCGATATCGGCCGGTTTATTGATGACGCCACTGGTTGCAGGTATACCGCTAGGTAGTATTTTAAGTGGTCGAATGTTTGCCCGTATGCACCACCCTCAACGGTTAATGGTGGGTGGTAGTGCAGTATTGGGCTTAGGTTGTTTGGTGGCTTTGACTTTGACAGAAACCAGTGCCATGTACTGGATCATCTTGGCTACAGCTTTGTGTGGGGCAGGGCTTGGCTTTATGTTGCCCAACTTAACGTTGTTTAGTCAGATGATCGTTAGGCAGCAAGACGTAGGCGTGTCGTCTGCTTTAATACAAACTAGCCGTGCCTTAGGTAGTGCGATTGGCACGGCTTTAGTCGGTATGGCGATTGCTCAAACTTCGGTCATGATCGGCTTACGTGTAGGCCTCATTTTCAGTGTCATGATTTGTGCGATGCTGATTTTAATCAGCATGCGCATCAAAATGAGTGACTACACATAAAATTATAAAAATCTTTAGTGCTTTAATTAGGCACCTTCAGTTCAAGCGCTTGTAGATTAAGTGCTTGCAAATCAAGTGCTTTCAGACTCATATGAAGCATGTTGCGCTTCACGCTTTACTTTTTGACGGCTGTTGATATAAAAATCATATACAACAAGAAAAAGTCCGATACACAATACAACTAATAACCCTATTTCTTTAAGCTTCCAAATGTAGGGCAATAAAAATAGTACAAGTATGACTGCTGAAATGATGGCTGTAGAGGGGTGTTTCATGTTTAAGCTCCGGTAATCGAGTCAAAGTTATTTATTAACCAATTGGCTGTTCGAAGCAAGCGCGCATCATCATTGCGCTGACCTACGAGTTGCACACCAATGGGTAAACCAGCTTCTGATTTAAGTAGAGGTAACGATATGGCTGGCATGCCCGTATAAGACCAAAGTGCGCTCATAATGGGGTCACCCGTGTTATCTAAGCCTCTAGGTGCAGGCCCAAGCGCTGCGGGTGTAATAATGGCATCGAAACGACCAAAAAAGTCTTCAAAGCCCGCTGCAATGGGTTCAATCGCACGTTTAGCTTTTAAATAATCAAAAGCTGTAATTTTTTGACCACGTTCAACAATGTCTTTGGTAAGGTTGTCAATGTTGCCACTTGAGTGCTTCATGTGATCATCCATCGCTACGGCAAACTCCGCTTCTACAACTGTCAAGAGGTGATCAATACCTTGACTGGCTACACTAGGTAATTCAAAAACAGGGGTTTCATCGCCCATGACGTCAATGAGTGCCTCGAATGCTTCACGCGCTTCAGGGTCCATTTTGTCCCAATGGGGTGTTTTTACAAACACAAATTTAGGCTTAAATGGAGGCTCTGATAAAGCAACATTAGTCAGGTTTCTCGGCAGAACGCTCTGAGTGGTTGAGTCGTTAAGATCAGCACCGATTAAGGTTTGAGCCACTAGCGCAACGTCACCAATCGTACGGCCAAATACACCCACTTGGTCTATCGTTTCACACAAAGGCTGCAAACCATTACGTGAAATTAGACCACGTGTGGGCTTGAAACCAATCACGCCACAGTATGAAGCGGGCCGAATAACAGAACCTACCGTTTGAGTACCAATTGCCACTGGCACGATACCGGCCGCGACGGCGGCCGCACTACCACTTGATGAGCCGCCAGGCGTATGCTCAAGATTATATGGGTTGCGAGTTTTTGCCGGTGTACCAAGACAGAATGCTGGTAAGGCGGTTTTACCAAATATGAGAGCGCCTTGGGCACGCAACAATTTGGCAACTGTAGCATCCCAACTGGGTTGACGCCCAGCCAAAGATGACGAGCCAAACTCTGAGGGCATATCAAACGTGTCAACGTTATCTTTTAACGCAATGGGCACACCTGCTAGGCTACCTAAATTGCCGCCCTGCGACCTACCCTCATCAAGTATGAAAGCTTGTTGTAAAACAGCTCTATCATCAAGATAAACGAATGCATGAATCTGCTCATCTATAGGCCTTGCATGTTCAAGAAAGCGTTTAGCAAGATCTTCAGCGGTGTACTGACCGGACCGTACCATTTCACTGATAGCGGTCGCGGTAAGTTCACGAATGGCAATGTTGTCTTCATCCATAAATCAATATCTACTTAAAGAATGAAGGATCAATTACACCTTCTGGTAAGGGGCTATTATCAACTGCGGCATTGCTATAGATCAAGTCTGGCAAGAACGACACAATTTTGGGTTCTACGTAGACCAACACCAAGGTGAGTAGGACCATTCCGAGGAACGGGAAGCAGCCTTTGAAAATATCCCAAAGCTCGATGCCTTTGGGCGCGACACCCTTCAAGTAGTAAGCCGACATGGCCATTGGTGGCGTCAAAAATGATGTTTGCAAATTGATGGCGATGAGTAAGCCAAACAGAATGGGGTCAACATCAAATATAGCCAACATAGGTAAAAATATGGGCACGAAAATAATGATAATTTCGCTCCATTCCAGTGGCCAACCCAACACAAAAATGATCAACTGAGCCATGATCAAAAATTGCAGTGTGCTCAGATCCATTGACAACACAAACTCAGCAATTAAACCTTCACCGCCTAAGTAAGAGAAAACAGATGAGAACGTCCAGGAGCCAACGAATAACCAGCACACCATGGCAGATGTTTTAGACGTTAGGTAAACTGCTTCACGAAGCCTGTCCCATGTGAATGCTCGATACGCCACCGATAAAAAGATACCGCCCAATGCACCCATGGCAGCTGCTTCGCTCGGCGTGGCTAGGCCGAACAGTATAGAGCCAAGCACTGCGAAAATCAAAAATGCTAAGGGGAAAAAAGCTGTAAGCAAAAGCTTAAAACCTTTCCAAAAATCAACATCATCTGCGGTGGTAACTTTTGGTGCCAAACTTGGGTTAATAACGACTCTAACTACGATATAAACTAAGTAAAGGCCTGCAAGTAACAATCCAGGAATAAGCGCCGCTGCATATAGCTTCACCACAGAAACGCCAGCCGTTGCGGCGTACACAATCAGCATAATCGAAGGCGGTATCAAAATGCCTAGTGTGCCACCTGCGGCAATGATGCCGCATGAAAGTTTTTTGTCGTAACCTGCTTTCAACATAGAAGGTAAGGCCAGCAAACCCATTAGTGTGACCACCGCACCCACAATGCCGGTTGCTGTTGCAAACAATGTGCAGGTGACTAATGCGGCAACGCCCATTGAGCCGGGTATATGACGTAATGCAATCTGTAAACTTACAAACAGTTTTTCTAAAATGTTTGAACGTTCGATGATGTAACCCATGAACAGAAAGAGCGGTATGGAAATAAGTACATCGTTACTCATCACGCTGAAGGTATTTTGTACCAGCAGGAAAAAGATATTGTTGTCCCAAAGCGCGACGGCTGGCGTGTAATAAGCGTAAAAGCCAAAACCAACGGCCATAGCCATCAACGTAAACGCAATGGGGAAGCCTAAAAAGATAAAACAAATAAACAGCCCCAACATAAAGAGAGCTACGACTGGATCACTCATTTCGCTGCCCCTTGTTCTTTGCTGTAGGTTTCAAGCAAAATTTCTTCAAGTTCTTTAACATCTTCATCTCTATCTAACCATTCACCTGATTTAATACACAAAATACATCTACACATTTCAGCGGTACCCGCTATCAACATGCTGAGACCCGCTACAACAAGTATGATTTTCAACGGCCATATAGGCACACCTGCTGGGCTGTTGACGCTTACTTCTAATATGCTTGTTGATTGCAGGGCGTAGAAGAAACCGGTGATGACCAATGCCAAAATGCCGGGTAGAAAGAAAACAAAGTAAAGAAAAAGCTCTACTTTGGCTTGCGTACGGGGTTGCCATTTGCGGTAAAGAAAGTCACCTCGTACGTGTGCGTTTTTTGACAATGCATACGCGCCAGACATCATGAACAGTGCACCATAAAACGTATAGCTCATGTCATACGACCAGGAGGTTGGGTTATTGAGAACATAACGCATAAATACTTCAAAGCAGGTACCCATCGTCAGCATAACAATACACCAACCAAATGAATGCCCTAACGCTTTGGAAAGGCTATCAACCCATCGGATATATCCGATCATATTACTCTCCGCAATTAAAAAAAACCGTCGACAATCAACGGCTTTTTTGTCAGTCTGAACTCGCCTAGGAAAAGCCTAGGCGATTCTTACACGTTCTTAAAATGGTAACTTGGTTTTAAAGACGTGTTCGTAAGCCCCTTTGTAGTTTGCATCGGCAAGGAAGCCATAGTAAGCAACACGTTTTGCCCAAGCCAACTGTGAATCAACAACTTTCTTGAAGAATGGATCTGCAGATGCAAGTTTAGCAGTAAGTTTGTCCCATGCGTTTAACTGAGCGTCAAACACAGCTTGTGGGGTTTTTACAACACGAACTTTGTCGACAACAATTAGTGTTTGCAAGTCACGTGAGTAACGGTCTTGTGCTGTCCACTCGTTTGATGAAGAAGCTGCTTCTGCCGCGTAACGCAGAATGGCTTGCAAGTCTTTTGGCAGTGAATCGTATTTAGTTTTATTGAATGTGATTTCAAAAAACTCTTGAGCTTGATGGAATGAACCCATTGAGTAGTTTTTGGCCACATCTTGAGCACCGAATGCACGGTCAGAAGTTGGGTTGTTAAATTCAAATGCATCAATCACGCCACGTTCCATTGCAGGCATAATTTCGCCGCCTGGAAGTTGGGTTACGCTCATGCCTAATTCTTGCATCAAGTCAGCAGCAAGGCCCACTGTACGGTATTTGTAACCTTTCAACTCTGCTGCATTTCTTGGGGGAGTGCTTTTGAACCAGCCCAGTGGTTGAGGCGGCATGGGGAAAGCAAAGAAAGAATGAACGTTAAGTTTCAGGTTCTTAAGCAGTTCGTTGTATAACTCAAGACCACCGCCACGGTGCATCCAGCCAAGCAACTGTGAAGAATTCGCACCTGTAATGGGGCCTGAACCAAACAGTGATGCAACTTTTGACTTGCCGTACCAGTATGCTGATACTTGATGCCCAGCATCTAAAACGCCATTACTCACTGCGTCCATCATTTCAAAAGTTTTAACTACTGAACCAGAGTTCAGGTAGTCAATACGTAAACGGCCACCCGCCATTTCATTTACACGTGCCACATACTCTTTGGCCATGTCGTTGAAAATGTCGGTTGCACCCCAACCACCTTGCATTTTTAATACGATTGGTGATTGGGCAACTGAAATCATTGGGAAACCAGCCAATGGGGCGGCAACAGCTACGGCACCGGCGGTGCTGAAAAATTTACGGCGCGACTTGACGCTTGTTGCGTCTTTAATCTTGGTCTGACTCATATTGAGTGTCTCCTGAATGAAAAGGACCCTAATTAAGTTAGGGTAGGTACGGTTAAAAATGTAACACTAAGTCATCATCGTTGAGATAACAACTGAACTCAATTAGGGTTTGCGAGCAGGTGAGCAGTTTTTTAGGAATTTATGTGCCAAAAAAGAAAAAATTGTCCCTTACGTGCTAAATTTTGCTTCTTTCAGTTTTTTCACTTTTGAATATTTATTTTTGAATCATGTTTCTAAACGCTATATTTTTCGGCTTGGGTATTGTCGCACTCGTTTTGGGGGCGCAGTCACTTGTTCACGGGGCATCAAAGTTTGCCTTAGCCTCGGGACTGTCACCTTTAGTGGTGGGTTTGACGGTGGTTGCGTTTGGCACCAGCGCGCCTGAAATGGCTGTTTCGACAGGGGCTGTCTTGTCGGGCCAAGTTGATTTGGCGGTGGGTAACGTGGTGGGTAGCAATTTATTTAATATTTTGTTTATTTTAGGCATCAGTGCGATCATTATTCCCCTATCGGTTCATGTGCAAGTGATTCGTCAAGAAATGCCCATCATGTTGGGTGCGGGTCTTCTGCTTTTGACTATGGGGCTTGATCAAAAAATATCAATGTTTGAAGCGGGCATCATGCTGTGTTTGTTATTTGCTTACACTGGTTTTTTAGTGTGGCAGTCACGAAAAGAACATTCAAAGACTGATTATGATGATGAACTCAAACCGCCAGCCTCAAATGCTTGGGACAGTCGTTGGACCATGCAAGCTATCTTAATTATTGTAGGTTTGGGATTGTTGATTTTGGGTTCACACTGGTTAGTTAACGCGTCTGTATCATTCGCCAAGGCGATGGGGGTGAGCGATTTAATCATTGGTTTAACCATCGTCGCGGCAGGTACTTCATTACCCGAAGTAGCGGCATCTATTGCAGCGGCAGTTAAGGGCGAGCGAGACATGGCTGTTGGCAACGTCATTGGTAGCTGCACCTTTAACTTGCTGGGTTGTATCGGTTTGAGTGGTTTAGCCGCTGGGTCGACTGGCTTGCTTTTGCCCGCGGCGTTACTTAACTTTGACATTTGGGTCATGATCGCTGCTTTCTTAGCTTGCCTACCCATTTTCCTTTCAGGTCGAGAAATTTCTCGCTGGGAAGGTGGCGTTTTTCTGTTTTATTATGTCGCTTACGTCACTTACTTGGTTCTTGATGCACAACAAAACGCTACGTTACAAACTTTCTCTAGCGTTATGTTGTCATTTGTAATGCCCCTCACCATTATCGTTTTTGTTGTGATGATGATTAAGAAAGATAACGTGCAAGGGTTGCGTTGACATCGAAACGCTTAATATCAGTCACATTTACGCTTCGGTCATTTAAGCAGCCATAGTGTTCAATATTAGTGTTTGTAAATAAACCGATACAGGCGGCACCCGCAGCATCGGCTAAGTGCAGTGGCCCTGTGTCGGCACACATGAATAAATCAACATGCTTGAGCACGGCGGCTAAATGCCGTAAGTCGGCTGACTCAAACGTAGAGGTGTCAGGTATGAGGGCTGACCGAATGTCTGGGCTTAATATTTCTACCCATTTAATTGATTGCGGCTTAGCTTCGTCAAAATCTTGACGAATGCGTAACCAAGTCGAATTATCTATAACTTTGTTGCCGCGCGCCCCTCTAAAGTAAGCAATGCAAATTTGCGCTTGAGCTTTCAGGCCCAAGGCAACAGCTTTGCCTCCTGCGTCTTCGGCATCCGAAAAAATCATGGTGTGGTCATGTCCTTTAGCTTCATGCCCTAGGGCTTCAAGTAGGGCTAACGCTGAAAGCGCTGCGTGGGGGTTATGTTGACGTATATCAAACGATTGCGGAAAAACATATCGGTTTCGGGGCCCATAAAAAGACACTTTGTTGCGCGCATTTAAAAATGCACAGATCAACGCGTCGCTAGATGAGCTATGCGGCATGATGAGCAAGTCATAAACCGTACGGCGCAATGTAATGATGGTTTTTAAAAACTTGAGGGTCGTGTCAAAAGAAAAGTGTGACACCACAATTTGATTTAGGCTTATGTTGTCAAACACACGACCTTGCTCGGTAGTGAGTAACATCAAGTCAATTTTAGCTTCGGGATAAGCACGTTTAAGTTCGCGCATAAAAGGCAACATAAAGTACATATTGCCTATGCGTTTATTATTTCGTACCACCAAAATACGCTTAACTTCTGCAGGCGTTAACTGACGCGCCAACAAATGGCGGCTTTTGCCCAGCACACGAAACAAGTTGTTTGAAAAGCCTTGAGTGTGTTCACGGCGAAACTGATCAAGCCGCCTTAATTGTTGACGCCAAGATAGCATTTAAACTTGTTCAAGAGCCTGTTCTAAATCAGCTTGTAAATCACTGATGTGTTCAATACCTACCGACAGTCGAACCATACCTTCGCTGACACCCGCTTTTTCAAGTTCTGTGGGGTCGAGTTGGCGGTGCGTAGTTGAGGCCGGGTGTGTGGCGCATGATTTGGCATCGCCAATGTTCACTAAGCGAGTAAACAGTTGTAAGCTATCTAAAAAGCGAGCACCGGCTGCGCGGGGATCAGTGTCATCGGTTTTAAGGCTGAAAGACAGAATGCCTGAAGCTTTACCGCCCATTTGTTTTTGTACCAACGCATGGTCAGGGTGATCAGGTAAGCCCGCGTAACGAACCCATTCAACTTTTGGGTGCGATTGCAAGTAATGCGCCAAAGCCAAGGTGTTGTCGCAAATACGGTCCATACGCAATGCCAAGGTTTCAATGCCTTGTAAAAGTAAAAAAGCATTCATGGGGGCTAATGCAGCACCCGTATTGCGTAGGGGCACCACGCGAGCGCGACCAATGAACGCAGCTGCGCCAAGTGCTTCTGTGTAGATTACGCCGTGATAGCTTACGTCGGGTTCGTTTAAGCGTTTAAATCGGGCTTTATGTTCTGCCCAAGGGAATTTTCCGCTATCAACAATCGCCCCTCCTACACTATTGCCGTGACCGCCTAAGTATTTGGTCAGTGAGTGAACCACAATGTCGGCACCGTGTTCAATTGGGCGTGTGAGGTAAGGGCTAGGCACGGTGTTGTCGACGATTAAAGGAATGCCATGATCGTGTGCGACTTTGGCTAACGCTTCAATATCTGTCACATTGCCTAGCGGGTTGCCAACTGATTCGCAGAATATGGCTTTGGTGCGCTCATCAATATGTTGCGCAAAGCTGGCTGGGTTACGGGCATCAGCAAAACGCACGGTAATGCCTTGCTGTGGAAAGGTATGTGCAAAGAGATTGTAGGTGCCACCGTAAAGCGTGCTGGCTGAAACAATATTGTCACCGGCTTCAGCGATGGTTTGAATGGCGTATGTGATGGCTGACATGCCTGAGGCAACCGCCAAAGCTGCAATACCGCCCTCAAGAGCCGCCACGCGCTTTTCAAGTACGTCATTGGTGGGGTTCATGATGCGTGTGTAGATGTTGCCAGCAACTTTCAAGTCGAACAAATCAGCACCGTGCTGCGCGCTGTCAAATGAATAAGCAACTGTTTGGTAAATGGGGGTTGCCACGGCTTTCGTTGTTGGGTCAGGTGAGTAACCTGCATGAACGGCGAGTGTTTCAATTTTCATGTTTAAGAATCCAATAATCTTATAATTAAAAAGTTGTTAAATTTTTATATTACTTTAACCAATATTCACTAGTTTTTTAAATAACTTAATATAATAAACAAATCACCCAAAAAGGTCACATCAATTCGACAGATCAATACATTACGCACATAAACTCAACCCGTCAAATAAATGATAATCAGCTAAGTAATAGGGGTCGTGGTGTGAGGGTGGTTGGGGTACGGTATGTCGTGTCGTTTGAGTTCACCTTCGGCTTTTGAAATGACAGCAGTAGCCACACCATTTCCAAATACGTTGGTGGCTGAGCGTGCCATATCTAGAAAATGATCAACGCCTAAAATAAGCAAAACACCTGCTTCAGGAATATCAAATTGAGGCAATACGGCTGCGATGACAACCAATGAGGCCCTAGGTACGCCGGCAATGCCTTTAGAGGTGATCAACAACATGAGCAACATCATAATTTGCTGACTCAAGGTCATATCAATACCGTAAATTTGAGCTATGAATAACGCGGCAAACGTGCAATACATCATTGAACCATCTAGGTTGAATGAGTAACCCATCGGTAGAACAAATGAAGCAATGCGGTTGCTACACCCAAATCGTTCAACCTGCTCGAGTGTTTTCGGGTATGCAGCTTCAGAGCTAGCTGTTGTAAAGGCTAGCAATGCGGGTTCACGCATCATTTTGAAAAGTGTGCCAACCGAGCGGCCCAACATGATGTAACCCGCTAAAAATATGACACACCACAACACTAAAATGGCAGCATAAAAACTCAGTAAAAATTTGCCGTAAGTCATCAGTACACCCAAACCATCGAGCGCAATAACAGATGACACCGCAGCAAATACTGCTACAGGTGCAAAGTTCATCACGGCTGTGGTGATTTTGAGCATAATGTGGCCCAAAATATCAAGTGCTTTAAAAAAGGGTTCGGCTTTTTGACCCATTGATGCGCCTGCTACACCAAAAAATAGCGCAAACACAACAATTTGTAAAATTTCATTTTTGGCCATAGCATCAAAAATGCTGGTCGGAAAAATATGATGAACAAAGTTCACAAGGCCTTTGCCCTCGTGCGCCAGACCTGTTGCTGCAGTTGCTTCAGGAATGGGCATGTGCAAGCCACTACCCGGCTGAAATAGATGCACAAGCATCAAGCCTAGAAATAAAGAAATGATCGACATCATTAGAAACCAGCCAAATGATTTCAAACCTACTCGACCAATTGACTTGCCATCACCCATCTTGGCAATGCCACACGCCAAGGTTGCAAAAACCAAAGGCGCAATAATCATTTTGATCATGCGCAAAAATATGTCTGTAAAAATTGAAATGTATTCAGAGTAGTTTTTAGCGTAACCGTTATCGTGCCCCCACAAAAAAGCCATATGACCAACAATGATACCCAGCACCATCGCAGCAAGTATGTAACGCGTCATGTTGTTTGATTTCATAGGGCTGCCTTTAAACAGAACTTGTATAGTTATCTGATGTTCGTATCTTACCGTGATCGATCGTGTATGCCCCTAGATGAATACCCGTGTTACCCAATCAACGCCAAAAGATGACGTTTTATGATCAAAAAATAAACGTTGCTAGGCTAATTGCTATACGAGCTTACCCAGCATGACATGACCCGCTTTAAAGGCGCCGAGCACGGGTAGCCCTTTTTTAAGTTTCATATCTGCCACGCTTTGCTCAGTCATCATGGTGACTAGCGTTTGTCCGTCACCACAATCAATCACTACCTCAACATTTACGGCGCCCGGTTTTAGGGCAGAGATGGTGCCGCCCATTTGGTTGCGGGCTGATAATTGCCCTTTCTTGATGTTAATCATCACAATGATTGATGAAGCCTGAATCAACGCAAATACGATATCGCCCAAGGCTAACTGCATGTTTTGCCGACTTTCGCTAGTGATAGATGCAACTATATTAGAAGAGGGGCTGATTGCAACGGTGATTTCGTCATTCACCACGCCTGCTTTGATATGCGTGATTTTTCCTGAAAATTGATTGCTGGCGCTGGTTTTCATGTTTAAAAGGTGAGCTAAGTCAATGTCGACTTCAAGGTTGGTTGAATACTGATTTAATAAATCTAGGTAACGAATTAAATAATAATTGAGGTCTTCATAGCGTTTGAGTATTGCTAAGCCGAACGGGGTCAATTGCGTTGAGCCGCCACCTTTACCGCCTGTTGACCGAGTTAAAAGGGGCTGCACCGATTGAGCATTCATTTTTTCTATGTTGTCCCAAGCGGCTTTGTAGCTCATGCCAACCAATTTAGCGGCTTGACTAATAGAACCTGTGGCAGCCACGGCTTTGATTAAACCCCACTGCTTGGCTTGACCTAGAGACATCTGGCCTTGTTGTAATGCTGTTGAAGCAAATAAATGAAGGCTAGATGAGTCTGGTTTAGATATATTTTTTGATGAAGTAGTCACAGTTGGCCTCATTTCTCAACAATCTTGCCAGCATGAAGTTCAATGGTTTCTTGTGCAAAAGCCTGTGCGTCTTCAGCGTCGTGGGTAATTAAAATCATCGGTATGCTTAGTTCTGTCTGAATATCAATCAGTAAGCCTCTAAGTTCGCCACGTATGTTTCGGTCAAGGGCAGCAAAAGGTTCGTCAAGTAACAACGCATCGGGTTTATGAACAAGTGAGCGTGCGAGCGCAACGCGTTGTTTTTGGCCGCCTGATAATTGGTGTGGGTATTTTGAAGCCGCGTCTGCCATACCTAGACGATTGAGCCAAACGAAAACTTTATAGTCAATCCGTTTTAAGCCTGGGTTGAATAGCCCGCGACTGAGGGCAAATCCAATGTTTTGGGCGACCGTTAAATGTTCAAACAACGCGTAGTCTTGAAACATATAAGACACGCGTCGTTGTTGCGGGCTAAGGTTGACTTTTTTTGATGTGTTGAAAAGCATGTGGTTTTTAAAACAAATCGAGCCCTGTTTAGGTTTGACCAGGCCTGCAAGCATGAGCAGCGTTTGGCTTTTGCCAGCCCCAGAGGGGCCCATTAATACGATACGTTGACACACACTATTAAAATTTATTGCTAATTTAAATTGTTCAGCCCCTTGACCCAAAGTGTGTTTTAAATCAACTTGCCAAATGGGTTGGCGCGATTGGGAGTAGCCTTGTTTGATATGAACATTGCCTATTTCATTTAAGTCGCTGGCGTGTGCAGGCTCATTTTCATTCATATTTGAAACGCTACCCCCACTAGATTTAACTATGAGCATGCTTTACACCTCGTGGCGTCAAATAGTTTGAAGCAACTAATATTAAAAACCCAACAATTGAAATGAGCATGACTAAAAAATTAGCCAATTGGTCTTGACCGGCTTGTACGGCTTCGTAAACGGTAATTGAAAGAGTTTGAGTTTGCCCCGGAATGCTACCCGCCACCATTAAGGTCGCACCAAACTCACCCATTGAGCGTGCAAACCCAAGTAGCGTGCCGGCTAGGATGCCGCGCCATGCAAGTGGTAATGTAACCCGAAAGAAGATAAAAAAATTGTGAATACCTAGGCTAGTTGCGGCTTGCCTAAACTGAGGGTTAACTGACTCAAATGCGGCGCGAGCAGATTTAAAAACTAGCGGAAAAGAAGTGATAGCTGCCGCGATGACTGCACCTTGCCACGTAAAAATTAATCGAATACCGAAAGCATGCTCTAAGAACTCACCAACAGGGCCTTGCCGACCCAACAACACCAAAAGGTAATAACCCAATACAGTTGGCGGTAAAACCATAGGTAACGTCAGTATGGCGTCAAAGGTATTTCGAAAAGTAAAGCGGCGAGTTGCAAAAAAATACGCTAAACCAACGGCTAAGATTAAATTAATAATTGTCGCCCAGAGCGATATTTTGAGTGTTAAACCCAAAGCAATCAGTGCTGAATCGAATTCAGATGAACTCATTCACATACACGCATGACGCGGTTCTCATTTTGAAGTTTGGTTAAAAAGTGCTTATTGCAAAGTGCATATTGCATAACTATTACGAGGCAACCGACTTAAATCCATAACCCGTTAAAACTTTTTGTGCCTGTTCACCTCTTAAAAATTGTATAAATTTTTGGGCGATCACAGGTTGGCTCGAACGCGCGATTCGTGCGACGGGGTAGATAATGGCGTCAGGGGTGTTGACCGTGAATGCAACCTTAACTGCCTTGCCTGCCAAACGGGCATCAGTTGAATACACAAAACCGGCATCGACCTCGTTTTGTGAAACATAAAGTGTCGCTTGTCGTACATTTTGAGCCGTGATTAATTTTGCAGATAGGGTTTGCCATAATTGAGCCGTTTCGAGCGATTGTTTGGCATACAAACCAGCCGGTACGGTGCCAGGGTTACCGATCGCGATGCGTGTCACGGTGGTTTGGGTCAAATCGTTTAACGAATTGATGTTAAGCGTAGATGCCGCAGGGGTTATGAGCACCAGTTGATTTTCTAAAAAATTCATTCGAGTCTGGGCCACAATCAGTTTGGCGTTTTGAGCGCGAGTCATGGTGTTGGTATCAGCAGTTGCCAACACATCTGCTGGCGCTCCATTGCTGATTTGTTGAACAAGTGTGCCTGAACCTGCAAAATTAAAACGTACCGTTACACCAGGGTTTTGGGCTTCAAACAGGGGCCCGATTTCGGTAAAAGCGTTTGTTAAGCTGGTTGCAGCCGAAACAACAATGTTCTGAGCTTGCGCGCCAGTGATTGTTAACGCTAAGCATGCGAGTGTTAGCAAGCGTTTCATCATTGCTTCCTATTAATATTTCGTTATGTAGATAAGTATATAACGAGATATTTACAAAAGCATTTTTACTTTTTACTTTTAACTTTTTACTTTTAACGCATTTCAAATAGTTCTTGATGAAAGTCGCGGCTTTTTAAGCCCTGTGCAACCAGTGCATCACGTAACGACTGCCCTAAGCCTGCAGGCCCACAGAACCAAAAATGGGCAGTTAACCACATTGGGTTATCTTGTTTGAGTTTTTCAGCCGTTAGGGGTTGATCTCGGTCTGAAGCAATAATGTGCAGATTAATGCGTGCCAGCGAGCTTAATCGATGTAACGCTTTGACAAAGCTAGAGTCATGCACTCTCGTACAGTAGTAGAGCGTAATAGGTAATGTTGACAGATGCTGCGTGTTTGAAGCATGCTGAGTTGAATCAGATTTCGGTGCAGACTCAGCAATCATTTGTAACCGAGATAAAAATGGCGTGATACCAATGCCGCCCGCTATCCAAATTTGATGTGCTGTACTGACTGTACTGGTTTGGTTGTCAGGCAATAAGGCAGGATAGGGGTCAAATTTAAAGCGACCATACGGGCCTTCAACGGTTACGCGCTGACCCACATGAATATTTTTGGGTAGTTCAGAGGTGTAATCGCCCAGCGCCTTAATGTGGAATACCACCTCCCCATCGTTGCGCCAAGGCGACGAAATGCTAAACGGGTGCGCGCCTTCTTTGGGGTCAAAGGTGACGTAGGCAAATTGCCCGGCTTCATGACCATGCCAACTATTTGCCAAGTCGATATGAACTTCTAAAACTCGATCTTGAGTATGTTTCGTGACTTGAGTGACGTGACCCATTGAGCGATGCCGTGAACCCACTTTACCCATCAGTGAAATGACAGCACCCACACAACCAATGGCCATGACGACAGCCATAAACACACCAACGGGGGTAAACCAACCCACTTCACCAAACAATACAACGCTATGAAAAACTAAGGCGATGTAAATAATCGCCATGAGTCGGTGTGTTTTAAAAAATGCGCGGTAAGGAAAACGTTTCCACAATGCTAAGACCACCAGCACCAACATGGCGTAAATAGCCCATTCACCCATGTCTTTGGCAAAACTACGAGCTGGCGTGAGCGGGTTACTTTCAGCAAAAAAACCTATCACATCAGCTGGAGTTTTAAATAATATGGCATCAGCAAAGCCTTGTTTGACAAGCCATTTCGGCCCAAGCTTGATGAGCCAGTGTGCGAGTGCAAACAGAGCAGTTGAAATACCTACCCATTTATGTAACCGATAATGTTGGTCAAGCCCACCGATTAAGTTTTCCACGCTGGGTAAGCGCATAGCCAGCACAACACCCAACGACATCATGGCGGTTGCCATAATGCCGGTGTAGTACAACGTTGATTTACGTAAAGCCCAGAGCGTTAAGGTTTGATCAATCGCATTGATGCTCAACCAATAGGTGAGGCTGACACCTAAAAATACAAACCACCACACAAATTTAATACGCTGCATAAACGTTAAAGATCAAGACTTAAAGTATTAGTTTAAACCCGATTTGGGTTTGGCTAAAACTGTGTCGATACAAGCTAGCTTGATATGACGGCTGCTTCAGTCTCGGCAACAGCTTCAACCAAAGCTTCTGCTTGCGCATCCGCTTGAATTTCTGCTGAAGTGGGACGACGCATGCCACGAATCAAATCTTCAATCGTTAAGCGTCCTACTTTAACGCCCTTACGATCAGTAATGATCAAGCGATCGCTTGAACTTTCAGCCAGAATTTGCATGGCAGCTTCAATTGTCATGCTGCCCTTAACTACAGGGCCTTTGTCGCTTTCTTCAAGCGGCTTCATAATGGCACGAACACGTAAGACACGAGCACGGTTAATATCTTTCATGAACTCAGAAACATAAGAATTTGCTGGGTTCATTAAGATATTTTGTGGATCGTCAGTTTGTACAATTTCACCATCTCGTAAAATGGCAATATTGTCGCCAATACGTAATGCCTCATCAAGATCGTGCGTAATAAAGACAATCGTTTTTTCAAGTTCGTTTTGCAGATCAAGTAAAACGTCTTGCATCTCAGTGCGAATCAGTGGGTCAAGCGCAGAAAAAGCTTCGTCCATTAACAAAATTTCAGCGTCAGTTGCTAAAGCTCTCGCCAAACCCACTCGTTGCTGCATACCACCAGACAATTGGCTAGGGTAATGGTTTTCAAAACCATTTAAACCTACCCGGTTGATCCAGTGGTCGCAGGTTGTTTTAATTTTGGCTGAATCTGCACCTTGATTTTCTAAACCGTAACCTACAT
>CALBMZ010000037.1 GCA_937896225.1 uncultured Alcaligenaceae bacterium
CGTTAAAAACTACAACAACTCGCAAAATAAAGTTGAGGTTGATCTAAAAGGTTACGATAACCGTGCTGATCTTCAAGCTGCAGCTCAAAATGCGGTAGCAGGTAAAGTTGCTAAGCCAGACTTAATACAGCTAAATGATAATCACTCGCCAGACGTGATTGCTCAACATAAAGATATCTTGCCTTTGCATCAGTTGTTGGCTAAATATCCCATAGCTGATGCCGCATGGTTTTTGCCACAAACGACTTCTTTTGTTCGTGATGAAAAAGGTCGCTTGCTTGCGTTTCCATTCATGGCGGAAGTGCCCATTATGTTTTATAACCTTGATGCTTATGGTCGTGCTGGTTTAGATCCTAAAAAACCTGCGCGTACATGGGCTGCCTTACAAGCAGACCTGCTTGCTCTTCGAGATAAGGCGCGTGTGACTTGCCCTTACGCCACGAGCCATCAAGTCCAAGTTCACATTGAAAATTTAGCGCCCATTAATAATCAGCTTTTTTTAACCCCAGATAATGGTCTGAAAGCCAATAAAGGGGTTACCTTTAATTTCAATACTTTATACATGCGTCACGTCGCCCTGATGGTCAGCTGGCGCCGTACCGAGTTGTTGACAGAGTACTCAGATTCAAACGCGCCTAGCCGTGATTTTACAGATGGGAAGTGCTCGGTGTTAACGGCGGCATCTAGCGAAATGGCTGAAATTTTAGCCAGTAATGTTTCGTTTGGTGTAGCGCCTTTACCATTTTATGATCAAGCAACCAAAGCGCCTGGTGCACCCTTTGTCAGTGGCTCAGCTTTTTGGGCTGTAGCGGGTCAAACACCGAACCGCAATAAAGCAACGGCAGATTTCTTGGGCTATCTGGCTAAGCCCGTCATTGCAGCTGATTGGCATCAAAAAACGGGTTTCCTACCTTTAACTGATGCGGCCTTCAGAGCAGCTGATGTGAGTTTCTATAACCGTATACCTGGTGCTCAAACTGTTGTTCAAAGTTTGAAAAAAGACACGGGTAAAAATAGCGCCGAAGGTTTCCGTATGAAAAATTACGGTGCAGTTGAAACGATGCTCAATAAAGAATGGTTATCAGCGCTTGACGGTAAAGTCAGCGCTATGACCGCCTTAAATTCAGCAAAAGAGCAAGCGATTGTTTTGTCCAATGCTAAAGCCGCGTCAACCAAGCGATAAATACTGTGTCTTAAATACTCTATTGTGGCTTTATAAGTAGTTAGCACAATTGCAGCAGTACCCTATTAAGCGCCACCATATGCTCCAAATGATTGATTTGGAGCAATATGGTGGCTTTTTTTTATACGATATTTCGTTTAGGTGGTGTTTTCTGCTTGTGTGGCCTATTGGTCGCATGTGGTTCACAGAGTAAAAAAACAGATCAAGGTGTCCTTTCAACATTACCAGTGGTAGCAGGTGAGCCCGATTTTAATTGGCGGCTATCAGGTGATCGACGCATTGCCCCCAAACAAGTTTTTTCTGACCAACAGCGAGTTTGGTTGCAATGGCCTCATCGCCAAAGTTTACCGACTATTTTTGGTCGAATTGATCAAACGTGGGAAGTATTACACCCACAGAAAATTGGTGCGTATGTGCTGGTTTCAGGTGACTGGACAGCACTAAAATTTCAGGGTGGTTCAGTCAAGGCCTTGGCACAAAAAATTGGTTTTGAGCAAGTTCCTAGGCAAATTATTGAGTCAAACGCAAACATTGAAAGTGCTCATCAAACTCTAGCGCACCAAACGCACTTTTCAATCCCACACCAAAACAGTCGTCCAGCTAGATTGT
>CALBMZ010000038.1 GCA_937896225.1 uncultured Alcaligenaceae bacterium
AGCGGCCAAGACTATGAAGACTTATCCATTGCACTGACCCAGTATCAACCCAATCAATGGACTGTAGACATTGGGGCATCTAGTCTCTCAGGGTCATTCAGGTGGCGAACTCAGGCAGGACAAGTAAAAGGTCCAATTGATGTGCATTTTCCAAAGCTGGAGGTGGGAAAGAAGTTACCTGATGAAAAAGATCAAGAGGTCAAATCTAACGTTACAACGATTCAGAAAACAAGCTCGGCACCTAAAAAGCGATTGACAACAGAAAACAATATTTTGGATAATGATTTTTGGCGCAAAGTTGATCACTTAAACGTTAGGGTTGATGATTTTGTTTTATACAGCAATCATGTTGGTTCGCTTGACTTTAGGGCGTCTCCCCAACTTGATGAAAGGCGCTGGAAAATAAACGACCTAAATATCAACACACCTTATGGTAATTTGAAATCAAACGGATTTTTACGAGTTGACGGCCTACGAGGGGTAGATTTAGAGGTTGATGCAGATGTTTCAGATCTTGGTAAATTAATGGGCTTCGTGGGTTACCCCGATCGTATTTTGAAAGGCTCTGGGGTGATGAAAGCAAAAATAGATTGGGCGGATTTCCCTTGGTCTACTGAACCCATTGGGCTGACAGGCTCAGCTCAGGTTGATTTAAAAAACGGCATTTTCGAGCATGTTAATTCTCGCAGCGCGCGCTTACTTGAAATCATATCGTTACAGTCATTGACGCGTTTTTTTAGTGTGAATGCTAATGCTGACAGTACATTTAAATCTGGCTTTCCCTGGCAAGCTATTACGGGTGAGTTTTCGATTGAAAAGGGTAACGTTAATACTAAAGATTTAAAAATTGAAAGTCCAATCGCTGAAATTCTTCTTGTTGGCGACTCTAATATTGTCAGGCAAGACTGGAATGTTGAAGCATCAGTTAAGCCTGAACTTGACTTAAGTGGTACAGCTATTGCTTCGGGTTTTGTGTTGAACCCCTTAGTGGGTTTAACCGCCTTGATTGGCCAATACATCTTGAAAAACCCCATAGAAAAAGCTTTAGAAGCCAACTACTATGTGACAGGCTCTTGGGACGATCCAAAAGTGAGCTCTGAAGGTAAACCAATCAGTAGCTCAGATAAACCAGCTATAGATGACCCGTTATCAGCCCATGTAAACCCTTAAGTAGTTAGGGAAGTGCCGTTAAGGCATTTTACAAGTTTTGGTAAAGCCCCTTGAGCGTAAACCTATATTTACTTCTTCATCAAATCAAAGAAATCATTGTTATTCTTAGTTGAGCGCATCTTGTCGAGAATAAATTCCATTGCTTGTACGTCATCCATCTCGTGAATAAACTTACGTAATACCCAAATTTTAGGTAGTAAATCGGGTGGTATTAACAACTCTTCGCGACGGGTGCCTGACTTGTTGAGATTGATTGAAGGGTAAACACGCTTTTCGGCAAGTCGACGCTCAAGGTGAACTTCCGAGTTGCCTGTACCTTTAAACTCTTCGTAAATTACTTCGTCCATACGGCTACCCGTCTCAATTAACGCGGTACCAATGATGGTTAGTGAGCCGCCTTCTTCTAAGTTACGTGCCGCACCAAAGAAGCGCTTCGGGCGTTGTAAAGCATTCGCATCAACACCACCGGTTAGAACTTTGCCAGAGGCCGGTACGACCGTGTTGTAAGCTCGAGCCAAACGTGTAATGGAATCAAGCAAAATTACTACATCTTTTTTCATTTCGACTAAGCGTTTGGCACGCTCAATCACCATTTCAGCGACCTGAACGTGGCGGGTTGCCGGCTCATCAAAAGTAGAGGCAACCACTTCACCGCGAACGGTGCGTTGCATTTCAGTGACTTCTTCTGGGCGCTCGTCAACCAACATAACAATCATGACTGAGTCAGGGTAGTTAGTGGTAATGGCGTGCGCAATATGCTGCATCATTACGGTTTTACCCGACTTGGGGCTGGCCACAATCAATCCACGCTGTCCTTTGCCGATTGGTGCAAAAATATCTAGAATTCGACCCGTTAAGTTCTCTTCGCTTTTTATGTCGCGCTCGAGATGCATAGGTTTGTCAGGGTGCAGAGGCGTGAGGTTTTCAAACATAATTCGATGTTTGATGTTTTCGGGCAATATGCCGTTTACCTTATCAACCTTAACCAGAGCAAAGTAGCGCTCACCGTCTTTAGGTACTCGCACTTCACCTTCGATCATGTCACCCGTGTGCAAATTAAAACGCCTAATTTGCGAAGGTGAAATATAAATATCGTCAGTGCTGGCTAAGTATGATGTTTCAGGTGAGCGTAAAAAGCCAAACCCGTCTGGCAATACTTCAAGTACACCATCACCAAAAATTTGTTCCCCTTGTTTGGCACGTCGCTTCATGATGGCAAACATAAGTTCTTGTTTGCGAAGGCGGTTTGCGTTTTCGATTTCTAGGCCAGCGGCCATTTCAAGCAACTGCGATACGTGCAGTGCCTTAAGTTCGTTCAGGTGCATTGAGATGAGGAAGCAAGGCTTCTATATGATATGGGTGAGTGGAGTCTTAAAATTTTGCAAGCCCGTATTGGGCTTGCGCGCGAGTAACTAACAATACAAATAAACAAAACTTATGACAAATTTAAATAGAATCGTTCAAAAACTCGGTTAACTGAGATTTTGATAAAGCCCCGACTTTAGTGGCTTTAACCTGACCATCTTTAAAAAGCATCAGTGTTGGAATACCGCGAATACCGAATTTTGCCGCAGTTTGTTGATTTTCGTCAACATTCAATTTAGCAATTGTAACCTTATCGCCGAATTCATTGGCAATTTCTTCAAGCATTGGGGCAATCATCTTGCAAGGACCACACCATGGTGCCCAATAATCAACTAAAACAGGGGTTTGCGAACCGAGAACGTCGGTTGCAAAGCTATCATCGCTGACGTGTTTGATTTGTTCGCTCATTTTTTTGTCTCTTGATGAAGTTAACCTAATAAACCCTTTGGAAACTGGGTAAAAGAAACGGTGCCAACACACCAAGTTTCAATAGATTAAAGCATAACACCGTTCTAAATATAATATTTTCGGTAGACTAAGTGGTTTAGCATGAATAGGCATCAGCATCAATACATGCTCACTTTTTGATCTTTCTACCTAAAAGCCCACACACATTGGTATTTTTACCTAAAATGCCATGTCTTTTCCACAGGAATTGGGGATAACTTGTCTTCTCAGTCATACAACGAATCATCTATACGCGTACTAAAAGGGCTTGAGCCTGTTCGCCAGCGCCCAGGCATGTACACCAGAACTGAAAACCCTTTACACATCATTCAAGAGGTTATTGATAATGCTGCCGATGAAGCATTGGGAGGGTTCTGTCAAAAAATAATCGTGACTTTACACGCTGATCAAAGTGTCAGTGTGGAAGATAACGGTCGCGGCATACCCGTGGGTCTGCACCCTGAGGAAAAAGCGCCGGTCGTTGAGCTCGTATTCACTCGGCTTCATGCGGGTGGCAAATTTGATAAGCAAGATGGCTCTGGGGCTTATGCTTTTTCGGGGGGCTTACATGGCGTAGGGGTGTCAGTTACGAATGCCTTGTCAACACGCTTAGAGTTGGAAGTTTGCCGAGAGGGCGGGCGTTATGCCATGACGTTTGAACAGGGTGGTGTCGTCAAGCCACTAGCCAAAATTGGTGAGGTGCCTAAAAAAACAAGTGGTACAAAAGTTCGTGTTTGGCCAGACGCATCTTTTTTTGACTCTCCTGTGATTCCCCTTCAAGAATTGACCCGTTTGTTGCGAAGTAAAGCCGTGCTCTTAGCAGGCGTTGTCGTGATATTTAATATAGAGAAGACAGCTCTAACAACAACCTGGTGCTTTGAAAAAGGCCTGTTTGATTACATGTCGCAAACCATGGACCATTCCGAACTGTTGGTTCCGTTGTTTGAAGGGGAACAATACGCCAACGCTGACGATGAGCAATTTGCAAAGGGTGAGGGCGCTCAGTGGGTCGTTGCTTGGACAGAAGAGGGTGCTCTAGCCCGTGAGTCTTATGTAAACCTCATTCCAACGCCAGCGGGCGGAACACATGAGTCGGGCTTACGAGAAGGGTTGTTTGGCGCTGTTAAAAGTTTTGCTGAGATGCACAGCCTGCTTTCAAAGGGTACAAAACTATTGCCAGAAGATGTTTTTATGCGAGTCAGTTTTGTGTTGTCGGCAAAAGTTCTTGACCCGCAGTTTCAGGGGCAAATCAAAGAACGACTGAACAGTCGAGATGCACTCCGTTTGGTCAGTGGCTATGTGAAATCAGCCCTTGAGCTTTGGTTAAATAGTCATGTCGAATGGGGTAAAAAAATTGCTGAGCTGGCTATTAAACAAGCTCAAGCCCGCGCTCGGTCAGCTCAAAAAGTTGAAAAGCGTCGTGGCTCGGGTGTTGCCGTTTTGCCTGGAAAATTAACTGACTGTGAATCAACTGATGTGACGCGTACTGAAGTTTTTTTAGTTGAGGGTGATTCCGCTGGTGGTTCAGCGAAAATGGGTCGAGATAAAAATTTCCAAGCCATACTTCCATTACGTGGCAAAGTATTGAACGCTTGGGAAGTTGATCGAGACCGTCTGTTTGCAAATAATGAAATCCACGATATTGCTGTTGCAATTGGGGTTGATCCGCATGGTTTGCAAGACGCTCCTGATTTATCTTTGTTGCGCTATGGCCGTGTTTGTATCTTGTCAGACGCTGATGTTGATGGGTCACATATTCAAGTTCTACTTTTGACTTTATTTCTTAAACACTTCCCTAAATTAGTTGAAAGCGGTCATTTATATGTGGCTCGGCCACCCTTGTTTAGAGTTGATGTGGCGGCTCAAGGCAAGCGACCGATGCGTAAAATTTATTGTTTAGATCAGGCCGAACTTGATATCGCCCTCGATAAGCTTTTAAAAGAGGGTGTTAAAGAAAGTGCTTGGGCAATTAGTCGGTTTAAAGGCTTGGGTGAAATGAGTCCTGAGCAACTTTGGGACACCACTCTAAACCCTGATACCCGACGCTTGATGCAAGTGGGTTATGGTCAGCTATCTCGTGATGACACGTCAAGTATGTTTAATATGTTGATGGGTAAAGGCGAGTCAGCGCAACGCAAGCTATGGATCGAAGA
>CALBMZ010000039.1 GCA_937896225.1 uncultured Alcaligenaceae bacterium
TATCGTTTCCATCTTAGAGATTGCTTAAAAATGACAGAATCTGCCAAACCTGTAGTCCCCTTAGAAACGGCACATTTTTTGAACCGTGAACTCTCTTTGTTACAGTTTAATAAACGTGTTTTGGCGATGGCTGAAGATGAGACAACACCCCTCTTAGAGCGATTACGATATGTGTGTATTGTTGGGTCGAACCTTGACGAGTTTTTTGAAATACGGGTATCAAGTTTAAAAGAACAGATGCGGTCGTTCCCAACTTTACGGGGTCCAGATGGTTTGACGGCAGGGCAAGCTTTTGAGCATGTACAAGACGTTGTACACCGTTTAGTGCATAAAATTTATGCACTACTGAATAGTGAAATTTTGCCTAAGCTTCACGCCGAAGGCATCTATGCACACCCCCCTTCAGAGTGGAATGACGCCCAAAAAGCTTGGGCGCATGATGTGTTTGTGCGTGACGTGATGCCTTTGCTGACCCCGATTGGTTTAGACCCAGCACATCCTTTTCCAAGGGTTCTAAATAAAAGCTTAAACTTTATGGTCACATTGTCTGGCGATGATGCATTCGGCCGAAAAGCAACGATCGCAGTCGTACAGGCTCCCCGAGCGTTACCGCGTTTGATACGTATGCCAACAACTGTGTCAGGCATGCCACACAGCTTCATTTTGTTGACCTCGTTATTGCGTGCTTTTGCGGGTGAGTTGTTCCCAGGCATGATCGCACATGGTGTTTTTCAATGGCGGGTAACTCGAAACAGTGATTTATTTGTTGATGAAGAAGAAGTGACCAATCTTCGTTTAGCCCTACAGGGTGAGCTGTCGCAGCGTAACTTTGGTTCAGCCGTACGTCTTGAGCTTGATCAGTTAACTCCCCCTAATATTGAAGCACTATTGCAACGCGAATTTGATCTCTCAAGTGTCGATACCTATCGCGTACAAGGTCCTGCTAATATTTCGCGACTCATGCAAATCTGCAACGAAGTTGATCGGCCTGATTTATTATTTCCGAAATACAGAGGGTCAGTACCGAAAGAATTCGAAAAACAGCCACATCGGCCCCATGCTATGTTTGAAGTGATCGCCGAAGGTGATCGTCTCATTCATCACCCTTATCAATCTTTTCAACCCGTTATCGATTTTCTCACCGCTGCTGCGATTGATCCTGATGTGGTGGCCATCAAGCAAACAATTTATCGTACAGGCGAAGATTCTGAGTTAATGCGATTGTTATTGGCGGCCGCCAAAGCAGGGAAAGAAGTGACGGTTGTGGTTGAATTAATGGCTCGGTTTGATGAGCAAACCAATATCAACTGGGCATCCCGTCTTGAAGAGGTGGGGGCGCATGTTGTATATGGTGTGGTGGGGCATAAAACCCATGCCAAAATGTTATTGGTTTTACGCCGAGAAAACGGCCGGATTCGCCGATACGCTCATTTAGGTACCGGCAATTATCACCCTCGAACAGCCAGTCTTTACACTGATTTTGGCTTGTTCACAGCAAACTCTGAATTGTGTGAAGATATGGATAAAGTCTTTGCACAACTAACAGGTTTGGGCGCGCGACGCACGCTTAAATTGTTGTTGCAATCGCCATTCAATATGCATAGTACGGTGATGTCCATGATTCAGGCAGAAATCAAAGCCGCAAAAGCTGGAAAAAAAGCTCGAATCATGGCAAAAATGAACTCTTTGATTGAATCAGAGGTTGTTGAAGCATTGTATGAAGCCAGTCAAGCTGGCGTATCAATTGATTTATTTGTGCGGGGGCTTTGCACCCTCAGGCCTGGTGTGGAAGGGTTATCTGAAAACATACGGGTTCGTTCAATTATTGGTCAGTTCTTAGAGCATAGTCGAGTGTTGTATTTTTACGCTGACGGTCAAGAGCGCGTTTACTTATCTTCTGCAGACTGGATGGAGCGTAACTTTTTCAGGCGAGTAGAGGTCGCCTTTCCGGTGTTAGACGCGAAACTTAAAAAACGTGTCATTGATGAGGCATTTACGTTTGCGTTGCGTGACAACCAAAGGGCTTGGTTACAACAATCTGACGGCCAATACGAGCGTATCGTGAATCGACGACATGTTTTTTTTCTGCATAATCAACTCATGAATGTGCTGGGCTAATAAGATTTGCTCATAAATACATAATTGTCATGAAACCGTCATGTTGGGCGCTTAAAGTAACATTTGTCTCGATTCTATTCGAGCTTATTTTAAATCCATGAAAGAGAGGCTTTAATGCGCAGATCATTTATTAAGACACTGATAGCAGGTGGAATGTTGGCTATTGGTATGAACACAGCCATGGCTGCTGACATCACGGGTGCGGGCGCGACGTTTCCCTACCCAATTTATGCAAAATGGGCTGAGGTCTACAAAAAGTTAACTGGCGTTGGTTTAAATTATCAGTCAATTGGTTCGTCAGGTGGTAAGCGTCAAATCGCTGCTAAAACGGTTACCTTTGGTGCTACAGATTCACCCATGAAAGGTGCCGATTTAGATAAAGCTGGCATGGTTCAGTTCCCAGCTGTTTTGGGTGGTGTGGTTACGGTTGTTAACCTCGAGGGTTTCAAGCCTAGCGAGTTAAAAATGACGGGCGATGTTTTGGCTCAAATATATTTAGGTGGCATTACAAAATGGAACGACCCTAAAATATTAGCGATCAACCCGAACAAAACGTTACCAAATTTAGACATCACCGTCGTGCACCGTGCTGATGGTTCTGGCACCACAAACATCTTCACAGATTACCTATCAACTGTCAGCAAGTCGTGGGCTGATAAAGTGGGTGTTGGCTCAAGTGTGAAGTGGCCAGCTGACTCATCATTAGGTGGTAAAGGTAATGAAGGCGTTGCAGCAAACGTTACGCGCATCAAAGGCTCGATTGGTTACGTAGAGTATGCGTATGCCAAGAAAAACGGCGTACCTTATTTGCAAATGCAGAACAAAGACGGTAATTTTGTCAGCCCGAGCGCTGAATCGTTTGCGGCAGCAGCGGCTGGTGCAAACTGGTTTAGCGTGCCTGGCATGGGGATTTCGTTGGTAGAGCAACCCGGTGCAAAGTCTTGGCCGATTACAGCTGGTACATTTATCGTTATGTACAAAGACCCTAGCAACGTTGAAAATTCAAACGCGGCGCTTAAGTTTTTTAAATGGGCGTTCAAAGACGGTAAGCAATTAGCACTAGATTTAGACTACGTTCCATTGCCTGATGCATTAACATCAGCCATCGAAACTAAAGTTTGGTCACAAATCAAACAGAAGTAATTGACTGAAATATTAAACAGGTTGCTGATTGGCAACCTGTTTAAATAAGATGATCGCGGAGTTTTCATGAGTTCAAGCCCTACCGATAATGGCATGATGAACCAAAGCTTGTTAGCCGTTATTCGAAAGCAGCGCCTACAAGATTTTTTCTTTCATAAAATCACCATGCTTTTTTCATTGGTGGTTTTATTTGCGTTAGTTGGCATTATCATTTCACTATTAATTAACGCTTGGCCAGCTTTTCAAAAGTTTGGTTTACCGTTTATTTGGACGATCGAATGGGACGTTCGTGACCAAAATTTTGGCGCCTTGATAGCCATTTACGGCACAGTGATAACGTCAGTTATTGCATTGTTGATTGCCGTTCCCTTAGCGTTTGGTATTGCCCTCTTCCTGACTGAAACCTGTCCACTTATTTTGCGTCGTCCATTAGGCACTGCAATTGAATTGTTGGCAGCCGTTCCCTCAATTATTTACGGTATGTTTGGCTTGTTCGTTTTTGCGCCGCTTTTTGCAGATTACGGTCAACCCGCGTTACAAGCGACACTGGGCCAAATGCCCATCATAGGGTTACTGTTTGGTGGCTCAATGAATGGTATTGGTATTTTGACTGCAGGTATTGTCTTGGCCTTTATGGTTCTGCCTTTTATTGCAGCCGTCATGCGAGACGTGTTTGAAATTGTTCCCTCCATTTTGCGTGAATCAGCCTATGGCATCGGTTGCACCACATGGGAAGTGGTTCGAAACATCGTTTTGCCTTATACCCAAAAAGGTGTGATTGGCGGCATTATGTTGGGTCTGGGTCGGGCGTTAGGTGAAACCATGGCTGTTACCTTTGTGATTGGTAATTCGCAGCGTATTCGTGAGTCACTGTTTGCGCCAGGCAGTTCAATTGCCTCAACATTGGCTAACGAATTTGGTGAGGCAGATGACTTTCAATTGGCAACCCTTTTTGCGTTAGGCCTTTTATTGTTTGTGATCACTTTCTTTGTGCTGGGTGCCGCAAAACTTATGATTATTCGTGGCGAAAAAGCCCAAGGCAGTAAAACCTAAGAGTTTGACTATGAATCAAAATTTATATCGTCGTAGAAAATTAGTTAACCGATTAGGGTTAATGCTCTCAATGTTTGCTATGGTATTGGGCTTGTTTGTTTTGCTTTCAATATTGTTTACCCTATTCAAAAATGGTCTGTCATCATTTGACTTAGCTTTGTTCACTCAATCAACGCCTGCGCCGGGTTCAGAGGGTGGGGGCTTGGCCAATGCCATCGTGGGTAGCTTAATGATGGTCGTTGTTACCACTTTAATTAGTACGCCAATCGGGGTATTTGCAGGTGTTTACCTAGCTGAGTTTGGTGATAACAATAAAGTAGCGGCCATCACTCGTTTTGTAACCGACATCATGCTGTCAGCCCCTTCTATTGTTTTGGGCCTGTTTATTTATGCAATTTATGTTGCACAGGTGCGTCATTTTTCAGGTTGGGCTGGTTCGTTTGCTTTGTGTCTCATTGCTATACCCGTTGTGGTTCGCACCACTGAAAATATGCTGAGGTTGGTGCCGGGTAGCTTGCGTGAGGCTGCTTTTGCTTTAGGCTCACCTCGCTGGAAGGTTTCCACATTTGTGACCTTGCGAGCCGCTAGAGCAGGGGTGATTACAGGTTTAATGCTGGCTTTGGCACGTATCAGCGGTGAGACCGCACCGTTACTGTTTACGGCATTGAACAATCAGTTTTTCTCAACCAACATGAATGAACCCATGGCGAATTTGCCCGTGGTTATTTTTCAGTTTGCCATGAGCCCCTACGATAACTGGATAGGTTTAGCTTGGGCGGGTGCTTTGTTAATTACTTTGACTGTGTTGGTTTTAAATATCGTTGCCCGTGTGCTGTTTCGTGACAAAGTTGCAGGATAACGATTTGAGCCTAACCACTTAAGCCTAACTATTTCAGCCTAATCATTTGAGCTACCCAATATTGGGCTTTTAATTTCTGGAAGTATTCATGACTGAACTCGACATATCCAATTCAACCTCAGCCTCATCAGCACAAACTAATGCAATTGAGGTTAGAAATTTAAATTTCTATTACGGTAAGTTTCAAGGTTTAAAAAACATTCATTTAGATATTGCCGAAAAAAAAGTGACAGCTTTTATTGGACCATCAGGTTGCGGTAAATCAACCTTACTACGCACCTTGAACCGTATGTACAGCTTGTATCCAGGCCAACGTGCTGAAGGTGAAATTAACTTTTATGGCCAAAATATTCTTGATGCCAAGCAAGATTTAAATTTACTGCGGGCGCGCGTGGGCATGGTATTTCAAAAGCCAACACCATTTCCCATGTCAATTTATGACAACATTGCATTTGGCGTCAAACTTTATGAAAGCCTCAATAAAGCTGATATGGACGAGCGTGTAGAGTGGGCGTTAACCAAAGCAGCTTTATGGGAAGAAGCCAAAGATAAATTGGGTCAAAGTGGTTTGTCTTTGTCGGGTGGCCAACAACAGCGTTTATGCATTGCACGCTCGGTAGCGGTTAAGCCATCGGTAATTTTGTTAGATGAGCCTACCTCAGCCTTAGACCCTATCTCAACCGCCAAGGTTGAGCAGCTGGTGCACGAACTTAAGTCTGACTATACCGTGGCCATTGTGACCCACAATATGCAACAAGCTGCCCGTTGTTCAGACTATACGGCTTACATGTATTTGGGCGAATTAATGGAATTTGGCAATACCGATCAAATCTTTGTTAAAC
>CALBMZ010000040.1 GCA_937896225.1 uncultured Alcaligenaceae bacterium
ATGTTTTCGGTCTCGTCGTTGCTGCCCGAGTCAATCACAATGATTTCGTCAACCCAAGCTTGAACGGCTTGCAGACAAGTTTCAAGTTGTAAGGCTTCATTTTTAACGATGAGAACTGCAGCAAGAGTCGTTTTTGTCATAGGGATATGTTACTTCAAGCCTGACGGTAGCTGATAAAACTGGCCCACCAAAAAGTTAATGCCATGGCAATGCTACCTAAAATTAAAGCCCATAAAACAGGTTGATATGACTGCTCAACTGCCCATAACGAAGCAGCTAGTAATGGGGCTAATGCTCGACCGAGGGTAGCTGGAATAATTAACACCCCGTTCAATGCCCCATAGGCATTTGGCGTTAACATTTCGGGTACGACAAAACTGCGCACGATCGTCAATATGCCATTCGATATGCCATAGGCAATAAAGACTGTTGCGACTAGAAGCCAAGTCGGTGAGGTTGGTAGAAGTGCGGCGAAGGCCAGCGGAAATACCACCATCATGATGGAACCCAACGCACGCATGGAAAGGTGCTCGGCATAACGGCTGACTACAAATCGGCCGAGTACTTGCGCTGGGCCGATGAGCGCAATGGCCCAGACTACTTCACGTAAAGAAAGATGCTTCGCTTCAAGTAGCGGATACATATGATATGTGAAGGCCGAAAAAACCAAGGCATACAACGCTAATGAGGTAGTGATGAGCCAAAAAAGCGGACGTTTAATGAAGATGCGAACGGTTTCACGGTTTAAGGCAATTTTTGCTTGTTTGTCACCCTGATGGTCCGTGTGTTCAAGGTCTTCTTTGGGTTGAATGGCCCATTGATACATGACAAAAACGAGAGCGTTCACAAGACCTAATGCCACTAAGGCGATACGCCAACCCCACGACTCAATAAAAAAAGTCGTAAACGGTATGAAAACAGTACTCGCGAACCCTCCCCACAAGGTGATGTGGGTGATGCCTGCTCGAGAAGAAGCTGCACCCACATGTCTTGCCAGTACCGCAAATGCGGGCTCATATAGCAAAGCGGCTTGTAATGCCCCCAAGACAATACAAACGACATAAAAAACACTCACGCTGGAGGTTGATGCCCACCAAAACATGATGAAGCAAGCCAATAAGGCGCTGAGCGACATGACCCATTTGCCCCAACCCCGATCAATTGCTACCCCAACGGGGTAAGCGACCAAAGCTGCTGCCAATAAACCAGCTGTGGCACCGCCAAATAAAAGTGACTTAGACCAACCCAACTCTTGATGCATTTCAATCGCAATGAGCGGAAAGCTGTAATAAAGCGTTCCCCAGCCACACACCTGACCCAAACCTAAAATAGGCGCGAGTCTGATGCGGGTAATGTGCGAAATCATGGCACAGTTTACGCCTGTAGAAAAGCTTTTAAAAAGCGTCCCGTGTGGCTTTCCGGGTGCTGCTTGATCATCTCTGACGGCGTACATTGTGCGACCAGTTCACCGCCACCTGTACCGCCCTCAGGCCCTAAGTCAACCAACCAGTCGGCTTCGGCAATGATGTCTAAATTATGTTCAATCACAACGACTGTATTGCCTGCATCAACTAAACGATGCAACACCCGAATAAGTTTTTCAACATCAGCCATCGACAAGCCTACGGTTGGCTCATCGAGCACATAAAGAGTATGCGGCAAACGTGAGGCTCGACCTGTGGTGATTAATCCTTCCGTCATACGAGCTTTGGCCAGCTCTGTCACCAACTTAATGCGTTGGGCTTCACCACCCGATAAGGTGGGTGAAGGTTGCCCTAAGGTTAAGTAACCTAGGCCTACAGCTTGCATCAACTGTAACGGGTGATAAATTTTTGGGTGCGCGGCAAAAAATTCGACTGCGTCATCAACATCCATTGAAAGTATCTCACCGATATGCTTGCCCCGTAATAAGACACTGAGTGTGTCATGATTAAAACGATTACCATGACAGACATCGCATGGCACTTTGATGTCTGGCAAAAAACTCATTTCAATGGTTCGCATACCTTGGCCTTCGCACATGGGGCAACGGCCTTCTCCGGTATTAAACGAAAAACGAGCTGATTTCCAACCCCTTAGCTTTGAGGCTTGCGTATCTGCAAACAGTTTACGAATGTTGTCCCAAAAGCCAATATAGGTGGCGGGGCAAGAGCGGGGGGTTTTGCCAATAGGGGTTTGATCAACCTCTAAAACACGGTCTAGCGTTTGCCAATCTGTGATGTCAGCGCACCCTAGCCAATTCGTGTGAGGGTTATTTTCATCAACTTTGATACCGACCACATGTTGTAAATTATCTAACAATACATCGCGCGCCAGCGTCGATTTACCCGAACCTGATACGCCCGTGACCACTGTTAAACGATTAATGGGAATACACGCATCAACTTGTTTTAAGTTGTGGCGTCGAGCTCCTTTGATCATCACTTTAGGCGTGTGTTGATCAACTAAACGGGGTGGTTGAAGGGGGTGTTGCAGTGGGTTCTTCAGGTAAAAGCCTGTCACCGAAGTTGGGTGCGCCATTAAGGTTTCCAGCGAACCCTCAGCCACCACCTGGCCTCCGCGGACCCCTGCGCCTGGCCCAATATCAATGATGTGTTGTGCACGCCGTATGGTGTCTTCGTCATGCTCCACCACAACCAAGGTGTTGCCATTACCCTCAAGCTTTGACAAAGCATTAAGCAAAATATGATTGTCGCGTGGGTGCAAGCCAATGGTAGGCTCATCAAGCACGTAACAAACGCCTTGCAGGTTTGAGCCTAATTGTGCAGCCAATCGTATGCGTTGCGCCTCGCCGCCCGATAGCGTGGGGGCTGCTCGGTCAAGTGATAAATAACTTAATCCGACCTCAATCATAAAGTTTAGACGCGACTTAATTTCAGACAAAATATCGCGACCAATTTCTGATTCGCGATGTCGCAACACCAAACTGGTAAAAAAGGTTTGGGCATCTGACACCGCTAAACGCGACAAATCGGTAATCGAATGGTCACGCCATTTCACCGCGCGAGAAATGGGGTTTAGTCGGTCGCCATGGCACTCGTCGCAGGGTTGGGGTTCGCCTTCAAGCGATGCATTCCAGGCTTTTTCTTCGCCCGTTTGCACATCGTCAAACCCCGTTAACTTGAGCCCCGTACCAAAACACCCAACACACCAACCATGCTTCGAGTTGTAAGAGAACTGACGCGGGTCAGGCTCAGGAAAGCTGGTGCCGCAGCTGGGGCAGGCACGCTTGGTTGAGAAATGCTGTTGGGTAAGCGGTGCTTTTAAATCAGTCTTAATGGTGTCGATCGGCCATACGACACTGAATGTACCTTGGCCTTTTTCAAGTGCTTCGCTCACAGCCACCCGCAAATTTGCCTCATCGCGCACATCAACCACGAGATCTCGAACGGGTAATTCTATGGTGTGCTCTTTAAAACGATCAAGACGGGGCCAAGATTGTGTGGGGGTAAAGACACCATCGACTCTTAAGTGGGTATAACCTTTTGCACTAGCCCATTTGGCTAAGTCGGTGTAATACCCTTTGCGTGCGTTCACTAAAGTTGCCATCACACCAATATGTTGGCCTGCATGTTCTTTAATTAAGCGCGCCACAATTTGATCGGCACTTTGTGGTTCAACACTGACACCACAATCAGGGCAATGCTGCACCCCTAACTTCATATACAGTAAACGCAAGAAGTGATGCACTTCAGTCATAGTTGCAACGGTTGATTTGCGCCCCCCACGACTGGTGCGTTGCTCAATCGCTACGGTAGGTGGAATACCAAAAATCGCGTCAACATCGGGTCGACCTGCAGGTTGCACAATTGATCGTGCATAAGCATTGAGCGATTCTAGATAACGACGTTGACCTTCATTGAATAAAATATCAAATGCTAGCGTTGATTTGCCTGAACCAGAAATGCCAGTAATCACGGTGAACTTACCGTGTGGAATGCTGACTGTAATATTTTTTAAATTGTGTTCACGCGCATGCAGAATATCAATGCTTTGCACGGCGGCGCGAGGTTCAATGGCATAGGTCGCACGGGTTTCTTGCAGCGCCTGCAATGCCTGCGCAGCTAACGTTGATTTGGCCTGGTTCGCATCAGCATTCAGTTGACTCAACGTGGCATCGTTGGCTGACAACATTTGCTGATATTCAAGCAAAGCTTGACCAGTATAAGAACCCGCTGTTTGCATGATGGTTTCAGGCGAGCCTTGCGCGACCAACTCACCTCCATTTTGCCCACCGTCTGGGCCCAAATCAATCACCCAATCAGCGGCTCGAATCACATCTAAATTATGTTCAATGATAATGAGTGAATGACCAGCCCCCAAGAGTTTACGAAAAGCCCGCATCAACCGCGCTACGTCATCAAAATGTAAGCCGGTTGTGGGTTCGTCAAATAAGAATAAGCTACCTTTGCGAGCCAGTTGGCCGGCACTGATGCCTTGACGGGCGGCATCGGCTAAGTGCCCAGCGAGTTTGAGTCGCTGAGCTTCTCCGCCAGACAGGGTGGGTACAGGCTGCCCCAGTTTGACATATTCAAGACCCACATCAGCCAAAGGGGCGAGGGCAGTTTGTACGTCTCGTAACCCTTTAAAAAAATGCAGTGCTTCTGAAACGGTCATATTCAGTACGCCGTCGATTGATGCGGTTTGACCTAAATGCTCAACGGTTACCTCACACACTTCAGGTCTGAAACGCTTACCATCACAGTCTGGGCAACGCAAATAAACATCTGATAAAAACTGCATTTCAACATGTTCAAAACCGGTGCCGCCGCAAGTGGGGCATCGGCCGTCCCCACTGTTAAAGCTAAATGTACCAGCGGTGTAGCTTCGTTCACGAGCAAGCGGCGCTTGAGCAAACAATTTACGAATGGCTTCAAACGCACCCACATAACTGGCTGGGTTTGAACGGGCCGTTTTACCTATTGCACTTTGATCAACCATCACCACTTCGGCGATTTGTTCCGCACCCAAAAGACGGCCTAACTCGCCTGGTGATTCTGTAGGTTTACCTTGATATTTCAATAAGGCAGGAAAAAGCACGTCTTGAATCAAAGTCGACTTACCAGAGCCTGAGACACCCGTGATACATACCAATCGCCCCAGTGGAATACTGACATCAATGCCTTTCAAATTGTTGGCTGTGACGTTTTCTAAAATTAAGCGAGGGGTGTTGTTTTTAACGGCTAAAGGGCGGGGGGCCTCAACGCGCATGACATGCCCCATATAGCGACCGGTTAACGTGTCGGCACTGATTAACGCTTGCGGTGACCCGTCAAATACGATTTGACCACCCCGTTCGCCTGGGCCTGGGCCCATATCAATAATGCGGTCAGCTGCCACCATCACTTGTGGGTCATGTTCCACCACCACCAGCGTATTGCCTGCTTGACGCAAACGATGCATCACCTGAACGACGCGATGTATGTCGCGCGGGTGCAGACCAATTGATGGTTCGTCTAAAACAAACAAGGTGTTGACTAAAGATGTGCCTAAGGCTGTGGTGAGGTTAATGCGTTGCACTTCACCACCAGAAAGTGTGCGACTTTGACGATCTAGTGTGAGATACCCTAGTCCAACATCACATAAAAACTTTAGACGCGCTTGAATCTCGTTTAAAACGAGGGCCATGGCCGCATCCATCACATCATCGTCAAAGCGTAAGGTTTCAAACCATGTGCGCAGTTGATCAATGGGCATCAGCATTAAAGTGTTGATGGATTTGTCGTCAATACGCCAAAGTAAGGCGTCAGGTTTTAAGCGGGTGCCATGACAACTTGGGCAGGGGGTGTAGCTGCGATATTTAGACAACAAGACTCGTACATGCATTTTGTACGATTTGGTTTCAAGCCAATCAAAAAAACGCTGTACGCCGTACCACTGTGAGTTCCAGGCTTGTCTACCACCTTTCCAGAGTGGGTCACCCGTCAAGACCCAGTCTTGATGTTCAGGTGGTAAGTCTCGCCAGCGGGTGTTAACCGATACATGCGCCAGTTTGGCGTACTTTTCTAATTCAACTTGACACTCTTTGTAGCTGGGGGTTTGCCAAGGCCTGATGGCGCCTTCGGCTAAGGTTTTGTTTTCATCGGGAATGACCAAACCAAAATCAATGCCAATGACTCGACCAAAACCCCGGCAGGCTTCACATGCACCAAGGGGTGAGTTGAAAGAGAATGTACTGGGCAACACGGTTTGGTAGGTCAAATCGCAGTTTGCACAATGCAATTGATTGCTAAACTTCCAAACGGCTAGGTCTTGCCCAGCAACGTCAAGCGCATGGACAGCCATTTTGCCGTTTCCCATACGCAATGCCGCATCAAGTGCTTCAGAGACGCGTTCAGGTTCGGTGTTTGACAGACGAAATCGATCTTGCACCACACTAATATATCGTAGGTCAGGTGTTTTTTTTGAGGTTTGGGGCTCACCACGTATGCGTGTGTAGCCTTGACCTTCTAAGTAACCCTGAACCTCTTCGTCGCTAAAGCTTTTCGGTACGGTGACATCAAACGTTAACAACAACCTCGGATCGTCTAGCGTTGCCACGAGAGCGGGTAACGCGGCCGCAATCGTTTGGGGTGAGTCTCGATGAACAGGCTTGCCACAGCCTCGGCAATAAAGTTTGGCGCCCCGGGCAAATAAAAGCTTTAAATGGTCGTTGACTTCGGTCATGGTGCCGACAGTGCTGCGAGAGCTTCGCACGGGGTTGGTTTGGTCAATAGCGATAGAGGGCAAAATGCCTTCAATTTTGTCAACCTGAGGCTTGTCCATGCGGTCAAGAAACTGCCTGGCATAGGCTGAAAAGGTTTCAACGTAACGCCTTTGCCCTTCTGCATAGAGCGTGTCAAAGGCTAAGGAACTTTTACCAGAGCCACTAACGCCGGTGACGACGGTTAGTTCCCCCGTTTGAATGGTGACGTCGAGGTTTTTAAGGTTGTTCTGTTTGGCACCAGTAATGCGTATCGATGGTTTCATAATCGTATCGTTGCGTTTAATTTGACTTAATGAGTGGGTTTACGCTCGATTTTTGCAGGGTTGAACCGAATGCGCTAACATAGTGAACTTAACGGAGATTTATCATGGCTGATATTAAACGCACACGTCGCAATACGCTTGAACGTCGTTGTTTGGGTAAGGCTTTTAAACGCCTATTTGTTAATGCACCTAAAGGTGTGTTCAAAATGCTTGAGAAAGTTAAACGCGCTTAATTTTTATAGTGCTTTAAGTCATGCGTATCAAATAACCTTTCATTGTTACGTTGCACAATCTGAA
>CALBMZ010000041.1 GCA_937896225.1 uncultured Alcaligenaceae bacterium
GTGACCCAAAGCGTTGATGATAACGACATTGGCACGGTGCTTGACTACCGTGCATTGCACGACGCTATCGTGCAAGAATGCACCCGCTGCCACGTGAATTTACTTGAAACCTTAACTGAGCAATTAGCAAATCGTCTGTTGACGCTTTTTGCCGAAACCAGCTCAGTCAAATTGCGCATTACCAAACCATCAGCTTTTGCAAACAGCGTAGGCGTGGCTATCGAGGTGCTTGTGCATCGCGATAGCAATTAAATGATTGAAAGTCCCCTCTCTTTTACGCCACACTCCCAGTCAAAGCAAGAAGAAACTGACCGCGTCACTGCCAATAAACTTCACAAGCGACTCATGCGAGAGCTTGGGCGAGGGGTCGCCGACTACAACATGATCGAAGACGGCGACCGGGTCATGGTTTGCGTTTCAGGTGGAAAAGATTCGTATGGCTTGCTTGATTTATTAATCACCTTGCGCGCACGCGCACCGATTAACTTTGAAATTGTGGCCGTCAATTTAGATCAAGGCCAACCGGGCTTTCCGGTTGAGGTCTTGCCAAACCATCTTAAAAAAATTGACATACCTTTCCATATCGAAACACGCGACACCTACTCTATTGTCAAGCGCGTCATACCCGAAGGCAAAACCACCTGTTCACTTTGCTCAAGACTGCGCCGCGGCATTTTGTATCGAGTTGCCAGCGAATTAGGCGCCACCAAAATCGCATTGGGTCACCATCGCGATGACATTTTGGCAACGTTCTTTTTAAATTTGTTTTATGGTGCAAAGCTCAAAGCCATGCCCCCTAAGCTGGTGTCTGACGATGGCCAACATACGGTCATTCGACCTTTAGCCTATGTGACTGAAGAAGACTTAATCGCTTACGCAGCGCAAAAGAAGTTCCCAATTATTCCGTGCACACTTTGCGGGTCGCAAAAGAACCTCAAGCGTAAAGAAGTCGGGCAAATGATTAAAGCTTGGCAAAAAACCAACCCGCAACGAGTTTGGAACACGTTCAATGCTTTGGCAAACGTGGCGCCATCACACTTGATGGACACCACCTTGTTCGACTTTGCAAACCTCAAACCAAACGGCGCCGCCAACCCAGACGGCGACACCGCATTCGATGAGGTGGCTTGAAAAATAAGCTTAAGGCCTAGGGTTTAGCGCATTAAGCTTAAAACTTACTGCTTTAAGCCAAGGCGCCTGATTCTTGCAGCATTTTTTTCAACTCGCCGCTTTCTTCCATTTCGCCAATAATATCTGAACCGCCAACAAACTCGCCCTTAATGTAGAGCTGAGGAATTGTTGGCCATTGTGAGTAGGTTTTGATACCTGAACGTACTTCTTCGTCGTCCAGCACATTAACGGTAACCAGTTTGGTGACGCCATTTTGACGCAAAATCTGTACGGCACGGCTTGAAAAGCCACACTGAGGAAACTGAACCGTACCTTTCATAAACAACACGACAGGGTTGCTCGTTACGGTCTCTTTGATAAAAGCTTGTACATCAGACATGGTAGGTTCTCTTGTCAGTAAATAGAATCATTTAAAAATAAATAACGACTTAAAAGTTTTTTGGAATTCCAGCTTATTATAGTAGCGACACTCTCAAACGTTACGATGTTACAGGCTGACAGATAGATACCCACCTGATACACGGGGTTTTTCACCTAGGTCATATAGAGATTGAATGCCTGTAAAGCCGGCTTTTTCAAGCATTCCTTGTACCTGAACGGCTTGGTTGTAACCATGTTCAACCCAAACCTGGCCGCCTGGTTTCAACCAAATTGGCGCCTGCTCAATAATTTTTTTCAATGCAGTCAATCCATCAGCACCGTCTGTTAGAGCCTGAGGTGGCTCAAAACGTAAGTCGCCTTGCGCTAAGTGCTCATCATCACATTGAATATAGGGGGGGTTTGAAACGATTAAATCGTAACGTTTATTAACTTCTAGATGTAAACCATTCACGACATGCTCAGCTTGATCAATTAGCTTGTCTTCAGTCATGCCTTTGGCTTTGTGCACACTTGAGGCTTGATTGGCCAATGCGTGATACCAATCACCCAGAAACCAGTTAACCTTTACCCCCAAACACTCTGCATTGAGTCGGGCAATGCCTAAAGCTTCAGCGCTGAAATCGGTCGCATCTATCTGAACATTGGGGCAAGCCTTAGCGATTGAAATAGCAATGGCACCACTACCCGTACCCATATCAAGCACCTGTATAGGCACAGCAACCTGAGACTCTGTTGAATCGTTCAGCTTGTCATTTTCGCGAATCACCTCAATCGCTTTATTCACCAATGTCTCAGTGTCAGGTCGCGGTATGAGCACATGGGGCGATACACAAAACGTCAACCCCATAAACTCTCGCGTACCTAGCAAGTACGCCATGGGCACGCCTGCCGTGCGGCGCGCGACCATAATGTAGAACATCTGCGCTTGTTGCTCGGTCAAGATTTCATCATCGTGCGCAATTAACCACGTGCGAGGCTGATTTAGCACCGCCTCGAGCAGCATACGCACTTCAAGGCGTGGCAGCGATGAGGCCGTCATCGCCTCTTTAATCGTCATGGTTTGAATCATTGAATTCAATTTTTAAACCTCTTGGCCTAATTCTGCCAATAAATTCGCTTGATGTTCAGCAGCTAAAGCTGATGTCAACTCATCTAAATCGCCTTCCATCATGTTGAGCAATTTGTACAAGGTTAAGTTAATGCGATGGTCGGTTAACCGACCTTGTGGAAAGTTATACGTGCGTATGCGGTCAGAACGATCACCCGTACCCACCAACGATTTGCGCTGAGCGGCTTCTTTGTCGTGCTGTTCACGAAGCACTTTATCTTTTAAACGGGCAGCCAACACTTGCATGGCTTTTTCTCGGTTGCGATGTTGCGAACGATCGTCTTGGCACTCAACCACCAAGCCTGTTGGTAGATGAACAATGCGCACGGCTGAGTCTGTTTTATTAATATGCTGACCACCCGCACCACTGGCGCGAAAAGTGTCAATGCGTAAATCACTTGGGTTAATAGCAATATCTTCTGCTTCGTCAGCCTCAGGCAATACCGCAACGGTGCAAGCAGAAGTATGAATACGGCCTTGTGATTCAGTAGCCGGTACGCGCTGTACTCGATGCGCGCCCGACTCAAACTTTAAGGTACCGTATACGCCGTCACCAGTAATCGCGACAATAACCTCTTTGTAGCCCCCCACTTCAGACGGGCTCTCAGACATCAGTTCTGTTTTCCAGCCACGTCGTTCAGCAAACCGAGTGTACATACGTAACAAATCGCCACTAAATAAGGCGCTTTCATCACCACCCGTACCGGCCCGAATTTCCATGAAAACGCTGCGCGAATCATCGGGGTCACGGGGAAGTAAAAGTACCTGCAGGTCAGCCTCAAGTTTTTCAATGGTTTCTTTACAAGCCAGCATCTCTTCGGTGGCCATCGCTTTCATTTCTGGGTCTACCATCATGGCGCGCGCGTCTTCAATGGCAGTTTCTGCGTTTTCTAGCTGACCAAACGCGCTCACAACTGGGTCAAGTTCGGCCCTTTCACGAGAAAGCTTTTTAAATTGATCTCGGTTACCCGTAATTTCAGGTTGCGATAATAAGGCGTCAATTTCTACAAGCCTGCGCGACAATTGCTCTAAGCGCGAACGCATGGATGGTTTCATTACTTGCCTATTTTTTTTAACATTACGATGTTGATAGATTGGGTGGTTCCTGATTCGGTGGTGCCGTTTAAGAGGGGACGGCTTGAGTACCCGACCTCAGAGTCTTAAAGTTACGCTTCAGGTACTTTTAGCTACCCACACGACCGATTGAGTACACAACGATTACAAGCTTAGCTAACGTCGCCGATCACGTGTGGGAAATAAGCGTGGCAACCAACTCATAAGTTGCTGCCTTTCAGTTGATTCGGTTTGATGCAAAGCATTAAAGGTGCCGTGCAAGTATTTTTGAGTCAAACTGTGCGCGAGCTGCTCAAGCACCGCATTGGGTTCATCACCTTTGGCCAAGGCTTTACGAGCACGCTCAAGGGCGGCTGATTGAACCGATTGTGCGTTGGTTTGTAGCGTTTGAATCATGGGCACGGTTTCACGCAATTGCAACCAATTCATATAACCTCGCACCCGCGTGTCAATAATGGCTTCAGCCTGTACCACAGCTGACTGGCGTGACTCGGTGCCAGACTGCACCACCGCCCCCAAGTCATCAACTGAATAAAGATATACATCGTCTAAACGTGACACCTCGGGTTCAATGTCGCGCGGCACGGCCAAGTCAACCATTACCATCGGGCGACGCCGACGTTGTTTGCTGGCACGCTCGACCATACCCAAGCCCAAGATGGGCAAAGTGCTGGCCGTACAGGAAATCACCACATCAAAATCGGCCAAATGGTCAGGTAAATCGGCTAAACGCATTGATTTTGCATCAAAACGGTTGGCCAGTTGATCAGCCCGATCAAGGGTACGGTTTGCAACTACCATGCCTTTAGGTTGACGAGCCGCAAAGTGGGTGGCACAGAGCTCGATCATTTCACCCGCACCAATAAATAAAATACGCGTATCTTTTAAATCGCCAAACACACGTTCGGTGAGGCGCACCGCAGCAGATGCCAATGACACCGATTGCGAACCAATGGCCGTTTGACTGCGCACCTCTTTCGCAACAGAAAACGTGCGCTGAAAAAGCTGATGCAGCAGCGTACCCAGGGCGCCTGCACTTTCAGCGGCGCGAACAGCCTCTTTCATTTGACCCAAAATTTGGGGCTCGCCCAAAACCATTGAATCTAGGCCACTTGCTACTCGAAAGGCATGCCGAACGGCTGCGTCGTGATCGTGCAGGTACAAATGCGGCGTCACCGTTTGGGGTTCAATTTGATTAAATTCAGCCAACCAGCGCGGCAAGTGCGGCGCCACATCAGCTTCGGCCACACAGTAAAGCTCAGTTCGGTTACAGGTCGACAAAATGGCCGCTTCTTTCACGGCCCCACCAAAAGATGACTGTAAAGCCCCGATGGCCGGTTGAACCAACTCAGCAGGCAAAGACAAACGCTCGCGCACCGCAACAGGGGCCGAGACATGGTTCAAACCGAGCGTAAAAACACCTACCGACATATAGCGAAACGCATGTGGCACACAGGCCATGTGTTGCGTGTTGGTTATTATCAAACCTTATTATAGGGGCGAAAAGGTCGAATTTAAGGTGTCAACAACCGCTACGTGGGCTTGTTGGAAGGTTATGACAGACATATAACAGCCAAACTTGGCCTAAGCGACAGTCTTTACCGCGTCAAAGAAAGGTGACGCGCTTGATCAAACCAGCCAAATCAATGGTGGGGCTTGAAAGCGTTTTACCGTTATCTGAACGGTTAACCACCACACCTTTGCCTGCAATGGGTGCCAAGTTATCAACTTTGAACTTACCCACATTGACTTGCTGGCGAATAAAACACTCTTCATCAAAAAACAAGTGATCGCCATTGGCATCTATTTCATCGGCGTCTAAGGTTGCAAAACCAATTAACGCTTGTAGGGCTGCCAAGGTTTCAGCAACCTCGTGCTCGGTCACTTGTTTAGTAGTTGAGTCAATTAAAAAAACGTTCATAGGTTCAGCCAAAGTCAATTAATGGTTCATCATTTCATCAATTATAGAGGCGAAGCAATCTGATTTGGTGTATGATTGCACGCTTGATGTGGCCCGATAGCTCAGTCGGTAGAGCAGAGGATTGAAAATCCTTGTGTCGGTGGTTCAATTCCGCCTCGGGCCACCACCGAATTTTGAAACCCTAGCGTTCGCGCTGGGGTTTTTTCATTTGCTTGGACCCAACTGTAAAATTGCCTCTTATAACCTTTTATAGGATTTGCTGAGATGACCATTCTGCGTTTATGTAAATCCATTGTTTGTTTATCGCTTGCCATATTCGCTCTATTGGTCTGCTTGAACAACCTAATGGACTACAACTCTAATTACGCTTTTGTTCAGCACACTCTTTCTATGGATACAGTATTTCCAGAAAATACTTTGAAGTACCGAGCTATTCTTGACCCCTTCGTTTGGAGTCTTGTCTATGGACTAATCATATTTGCCGAATTTTTAACAGGCTTATTGTTGTTCATAGGCGCCATTGGGCTACTCAAAAATATTCATTCACCCTTGGCATTTAAGAGGGCAAAGAATTGGGCATATCTTGGCTGTTTGGTTGGTTTTTTACTGTGGTTCTTTGGATTTATTGTTATTGGTGGCGAATGGTTCTGTATGTGGCAATCTGAGAAGTGGAATGGCATAGAGGCAGCCTTTCGGTTCGTTGTCATTATTATGTTTATATTGCTATTTACCGCAATGCCTGAGCCAGAGGGCGACTAGAAATAGAGTCAGACATCCTAGCCCTTGGTTCAATTCCGCCTCGGGCCACCACCGAATTTTGAAACCCTAGCGTTCGCGCTGGGGTTTTTTCATTTGTGGGCTTGTAACTGAATGTTTCAAAGTGATCGATAGTGCTTTTAATCGTACGATTGACTATACTGTTAGCAATGCTAAACAGGAACTCATCATGGGCACAATTTCAGCCAACGACCTCAAAACCAAAGGTGTGAAAGCAATCGAGGAAGCACTCGCCACGCAACCGGAAGTTGCTGTTTCAGTGCGCGGTCAAGTTAAGTACATCGTAATGAGCGAAGAACAATATCAATATCTTCGCGAATGCGAACTTGAAGCCGCACTTGCTGAGTCTAAAGCTGATCTCGACGCTGGCCGCTATGTCAAAGAAACGGTTGCCCAACACATTCTTCGTATCAATAAGCTCAAACCAAAGTTGGTAGCATGATCTGGCAGTTAATTTTCACAGAGCAATACAACCGCAAGGCCGCCAAATTCATTAAACAACATCCAAACGCACTGACTCAGTACACCAAGACTCTTGAATTGTTAACAGTAAACCCTCACCATCCTTCCCTTCGGCTACATAGCCTCAAAGGAAAGTTCGCCGGTCTACATAGCGTTTCAATCAACCTGAAGTACAGAATTACGCTTGAACTCATCATTACTGAGAATGAAATCATTCCAATCAATGTTGGGGATCATGAAGAAGTTTACTAATTGATAGCGAACAGGTACTAGCATCCTCAGGCCCCGATCGATTCCGGCCCAGGGGAGCCAAGAATCACCTTAGCCCACTTATGGGGCTATTTTCTTTTGGGGCTTGCCAGGGTTGGGCTCCATGGATTAGGATATCTCTAGGATAAGATGCATTTTAAAAGGGTAAATTGAGTTCAAGGCAATTGTGAGTAGGATATTCCACAGTAGTTTGAATTTGGAATGATAGAAAAATCATTTTTTCTAAATTAATATCCGAAGTCATCGGGCTAAAAATAAAACGGGATTAATAAAGAGGTGGGGTTGAACTATAGTTAAAAGGCCAACAGAAAGAGTTTGTTTCAGTATTTTGAGCGCCTCAGAAAGTTAAGTAATGAGTCTTTAGCTTTAAAGGAGAAAGTCAAATGTCTACAGTAGAACAATTCTTAGACTTGAATTCGCGAAAAGTATGGAGTTTGAGACCAGAAAATCGAGTAATAGACTCACTATTTTTAATGGCTGAAAAAAATATTAGTTGTGTTTTGATTATGAATGAAGAA
>CALBMZ010000042.1 GCA_937896225.1 uncultured Alcaligenaceae bacterium
CCTACGATAGATTGCAAAATATATTTGGTCGTAAATTTGGTGAGGTACCAGTAATTGAAATTCGACAGCTATGAACATCCTACAATACTTGTTGAAAATAAAACATTAATCCTTAAAGTATAAACAGATTAAATCTAAAAGAGAAAATAAGAGGTCAGGTATGTACAGAATACTTATAGCCTTACTGGCATTCACTTGGCCATCTGTCAGCTTTTCAGAAGGCTCAACAGGTAGGTTTGTAGTTGAGGGGGAGGTTTTGTTTTTCAACACATACGTCGCAGATAAAGAAGAAGAAGAAGAAATCATTGACGAAGACCTAGAGGCCTTCAAATCAGTCCTAAAAGAAAATCCAGCAGTTAAACGTCTTACTTTAACTAGTTGGGGTGGGTTAATTAGTGTAGCCAAAGATATTTCCGATCTGGTTATTGATTACGGGCTAGATACAAATGTTATGGGCGACTGTTCCAGTGCGTGTACTATAATATTTCTAGGCGGTAAAAATAGAACGGTAGAAAAAGGGTCTAAAGTTGGTTTTCAC
Organism: uncultured Alcaligenaceae bacterium; assembly: GCA_937896225.1. Lineage (GTDB taxonomy): Bacteria > Pseudomonadota > Gammaproteobacteria > Burkholderiales > Burkholderiaceae_B > Algicoccus. The sequence continues at coordinate 539 of CALBMZ010000042.1, forward strand.
AAGTCTAACTGGGCTGCGGAAAGTATAGAAAATTACTACACAGAAAATAAAGCTTTTTTTGGCTGGAAGTCACCTTTCGAATTTGCCGAATGGGTACACGAAGATTCGCAAAATGATGTTTTTATGGATCTGGAATACCTCGTCGAACGTGGTGTCGAGTCACGTTTTGCCATTAAAACATTAAATACTGACAGCGATGACATGTGGTACCCTAGACGCAGTGAACTTGAGGCGGCTGGCGTTATTAGGGTTGGCTTGGAATAACGAAAGAAACATTAACGATGTGGCTTAAATTCAAGAACTACGCTGTTGTGTTTGCTCCTTGGAGTTGGGCGTTATTCAGCACCTATTTGATCTTTTTTAAACCTGAACTTTCATGGAAAGGGGCTGACCCAAAAGAGTTTTTGCTGGTCTTTATAGCACCCTTTGGTTTTGGCTATCTGGGTTTTGATCACCTAAATAAGGAAAAAGGGCAGGCAAAGCTTTCAATACTCACATGTTGGCTAGGAGGTGTTGGTCTATTGACTGCTGGCATGGGAGCTGGTTCTTTAATGGAAGCAATTTCGGGCATAAAATTAGCCGACCTTCTTTTAACAATATTCGGAATTGTACATATAGCCCTCGCTTTGTGGTGCTATGAAAATGAGGGTGACCAAATAATTGATCTGTCAGCGCCTAATGATCATGATGATAGTTGACCTAGCTTGAGGTTAAACTGGCTGCGGATCACCCTGAGTGAAGTATTGGGTGCAAGTAAAGCTTAACTGTTTTTGCACTCTTAACCTTGCTCTAAAAAGACAAAAAGAGTTAATCCCCGTTTACTTTATCCGCCCGTAGCCAAATATAATTGGTGTTGATTCTAATTGGTGTGCACCCATCATTGTATTCAGAAGCTAAGCCATACCAATTGAACTCAACTGGACAGCCAGACAATATTTTGCCATGATAGTAGCCTGAAATATTATAAATCATTACTTAAAAGGGGTGGACACAAATCATGATCAATCTACCTAACCCATGTTAAGTAATAACTTTTCAGACATCGCTAAATCAACTCAATCAGAGCGATGCAAAATTAACGATGTTCGTGATATTATAATACCTTGAAAAGGATAATCTATGTTGAAGACATCCATGGCTGCCGTACTTGCAACACTATTT
>CALBMZ010000043.1 GCA_937896225.1 uncultured Alcaligenaceae bacterium
CCCATTCATTCCGTTAATTGGGGTTCTGAACCAACTCAAAGCAGCATCTATGCAAGATTTAACCGAATTAGGCATGACGGACTATGTAAGGCTACCGATATGCACAGAAGAGTTTAGAGCGAGGTTGTTGACGGCTATAAACCGAATGCCACGAAGTACAAGCTTAAGAGAGTGCGATGGGCAAGCCCCTTATGGCGCCCGTGTCGTTCAGGCAACACGAGAGACCCGCCGACTCAATATGAGTAGGTTGCGTGCGATGGGGTTTAAAGACGCCAAACAAGCCATGATCGATAAATTTGAATTTGACTTTTTAAATGATATGTTAAGTCGACATGAGGGCAATATATCAATGGCGGCCCGAGCCGCGCGCAAGCATCGGCGTGCATTTTGGGAATTGATGCGCAAACACGGCATCATCGTCCAACCTCAAAAGGCGGAATCAGACATTTCAAGTAACAATGGGTAAAATCATTAAATAAAACGATAAAGGACATTGCGTGACTGATAACGGCTTAAAGAATGATGTTTTTTTACGTGCCTTGATGCGCGAACCAGTTGAGTACACACCCATTTGGCTTATGCGTCAAGCAGGGCGTTACCTGCCTGAATATCGAGCTACGCGCGCGAAAGCTGGTTCATTTATGGGTTTAGCTTCGAACCCTGAGTATGCAACTGAGGTTACGATTCAGCCACTAGACCGTTACCCTCTTGACGCCGCAATTTTATTCTCAGATATTTTGACGGTTCCCGATGCCATGGGGTTGGGCCTTGACTTTGTTGCGGGTGAGGGGCCTCAGTTCGCCCACCCCTTACGAACGGAACAAGACGTTTACAACTTGCAAGTACCTGATATGGCCAGATTGCAGTACGTGTTTGATGCGGTATCGATGATTCGTAAAACCTTAAATGGCAGGGTACCCCTGATTGGTTTTGCGGGAAGCCCTTTCACCATTGCTTGCTATATGGTTGAGGGCAAGGGTAGTGACGATTACCGCTTAATTAAAACAATGTTGTTTGCTCGTCCTGACCTGTTGCATCACATTTTGAAAATAAATGCGCAAGCAACAACTACATACTTAAATGCTCAAATTGATGCCGGGGCGCAAGCCGTAATGATTTTTGACAGTTGGGGTGGGGTGCTGCCAGACGGTTTATACCAAGCATTTTCATTAGCCTACACTAAGCAAGTTATTGCAGGCCTGAAGCGCCACGCACAAGGTCAACGCGTACCCGTTATAGCGTTTACAAAAGGTGGCGGTTTGTGGCTCGAAGAAATCGCTGAATCGGGTTGCGATGCCGCAGGTGTCGACTGGACGGTAAATTTACAACAAGCCCGTCAACGCGTTGGCGACAAGATAGCCTTGCAAGGTAACTTAGACCCCATTGCGCTTTTTGCAGGTGAAAAACCTGTGCGCCAAGAGGCTAGGCGGGTGCTTGATGCCTTTGGTCAAGTTGGTCAAGGGGGGCATGTATTTAACTTAGGGCATGGTATTTCACAGTTCACGCCCCCTGAGACGGTTGCAGCGTTGGTTGACGAAGTGCAGCAATATAGTCGTCATCTTCATGCAAAATAAGCTTGAGTTGACATAAGTTATGCCCAAGTTGTGCACAAAATAAAAACAAGCTAGTAAATACCCTTGATTTATCTTTTGTCGAGTTAATTTAATCGTTTAAACTATTGATTTTATTGGTTTATATTAAAATATGTAATATTTCAGATTTATTAAATTAGATGCCTAAGGGCAGCAAATATGGTGCGTGATTCTAGTTATCCCCAAAGTTATCCACAGGCTACCCTTGTAATTATTTATTAACTTATTGATCAGTCAATTAGGGGTAGATCAAAGAATCTACATTAACTATGTGTCGCAAATCGTCAATTTAGTATGCCTCTTAACTCTTGCTCTGAAAGTCGAGACTAGAACAAATTATGGTTAAATAAAGCATGCGCCTCACACATTTACAAATCGAGCATATACCCAGCACTGCACAACAGTTACTGGGTCAAACAGGCGTGCTGCAATGAAAATTGATGCCCGTATTCGGGCTCGTATTAAGTTTTTGATGCGGGTGGTACAAAGAGAGGGGCGGCCTCGCCGGGTTAGATGACATGCCGTTGATCGAACCCAACCGTTCACCTTTACTTTTAGAAACCCAAATACAGTCTAATACAACTCATCCACCATATTGGTTGCAGGTCGCACTTGATGTGCCGTTAGAGGGCGTATTTGATTATCGATCTGACGTGCCCGTGATGCGCGGCTTGCGAGTGATTGTGCCGTTTGGTCGCCGTCAGCTTATCGGTGTGGTGGTGGCTTGCCCAGACCAGCCGTCGTTACCGCCAGAATCAATTAAACCGATTGAGCGGGTGTTAGATGATTTGCCACCGTTAACACCGGCTTGGCTCGATATGGCTAAGTTTGCATCTGATTATTATCAACGCCCTTTGGGTGAAGTGATGCTACCCGTCATGCCAGCTCGATTAAGGTCAGTCGCAGCTTATACCCGTGCGCAGTCGGGTGATGGCCCAGTGGCCAAGCAACTTGCTAAGCAGTTGGCACAACTAGCCAAAATAAACAAGAAAACGACTGTAGATGCCAAGCATGATATTGCGCCAGAGCAGCGCACCGAAGACAATCGAAAAAATCACCTGACTGCTTTTCAACTGATTCAGTCGACAAAACCCATATTGCAACTCAACACGGCACAACAGGCCGCTGTTGACACCCTTACCGCAACCGATGATTATCAAACGTGTTTGTTATTTGGGGTCACGGGCAGCGGTAAAACAGAAGTGTATTTAGCTGCAGCCGCAAAAGTTTTAGAAAGTGGTCGTCGGGTTCTGTTTTTAGTGCCAGAAATCAATTTAACACCCCAGTTTGCGGCGTCGTTGCAGGCTCGTTTGGCGCCTTATGTGAAACCCGATCAAATTGCTTTGATGCATAGCGGCTTGACCGACACACAACGCCAAGCGTCATGGGTACGAGCAGCGATGGGCGATGCGCACATCGTGTTAGGTACACGTATGGCCATTTTTGCACCCCTTTCAAACCTAGGTTTGATCGTGGTCGATGAAGAACATGACCCTTCCTACAAACAGCAAGAAGGGTTGCGCTACTCAGCCCGTGATTTAGCGGTTTGGCGCGGGCGCCAAGACCAAGCCACAGTCGTGCTAGGTTCAGCTACCCCCTCGCTTGAAAGCTGGGCTCAGACGCAACGTGGCTTCTATAAACGTTTAGATTTACCTGAGCGGGCGCATCAAACTTTAATGCCAAATATTAGGTTAATTGATACCCGTCGGGCAGATTTAAAACAAGGCCTCACACCACAAGTGATTGACGCCATGACGCAAACACTTGAACAAAAGCAACAGGTTCTGGTGTTTTTGAACCGACGCGGTTATGCGCCAGTTCTACATTGCCCATCATGTGGTTGGTTAAGCCAATGTAAAAATTGCTCTGTTTTTGCGGTGTTGCACCGCGATCAACCCTATAAAATGCGACTACATTGCCACCACTGTGGCCAACAAACTCAAGTGCCGAAAGCTTGCCCTGAGTGTGGCGACCAAGATTTACAGGCAATGGGGCGCGGTACACAACGTCTTGAAGAGCACTTGACTGAGATTTTTCCACAAGCGCGGTTAGCGCGTATTGATGCTGACAGTACCCGCACCAAAGGCAGCGCACAGGCCTTATTCGAGCAGGTGCACGCAGGGTTAGTTGATATTTTAGTGGGGACACAAATGGTCTCTAAAGGCCATGATTTTGCTCGGCTTGGCCTAGTGGTGGTGTTAAACCCTGACTCGATGCTGTTTTCTCAAGACTTTAGAGCCCCTGAGCGATTATTTGCACAACTGATGCAAGTGGCTGGCAGAGCGGGTCGTCACCAAGGTCAGGGTCAGGTATTGGTGCAAACGGGCTACCCTGAGCAACCCGTTTACAGAGCTCTGTGTCAACACGATTACCCAGGCTTTGCCCAAAGTACACTTGAAGAACGGCGAACCGCACAATTACCACCCTATGTTTACCAAGCATTATTAACTGCTCAAGCACGTGAACTTAATACGGCGATTGATTTTTTGCAGCACGGTCGTGATGTTGCTCAAGCTTGGCTTGATACCCAGCCCGCACCTGAACACATCACTTTATTTGACCCCGTACCGTTGCGTGTGACGCGCGTCGCGCAAGTGTGTCGCGCACAATTACTGGTTGAAAGCCCATCGCGCGCTGCATTACATCAGTTGCTGAGAGCCTGGTTGCCAGCTTTGGGTACTCGTCATGCGAAAGGGCAGTTACGCTGGCAGCTTGAAGTTGACCCACTTGAAATTTAATACGCGAACAAAACGATTGCTCTACTTATAAGCACACAAATGAGTCACCCTCTTAACGCAGTGCAGCACGAAGCCGTGCGATACCTTGATGGCCCGTGCTTGGTTTTAGCTGGAGCGGGTTCGGGTAAAACGCGCGTCATAACCCAAAAAATAGCTTACTTGCTTAAAGAGTGCGGCTATTCTGCTCGGCACGTAGTAGCCTTAACGTTCACCAATAAAGCGGCACTCGAAATGCAAGAGCGCGTACACAAACAGGTGAGTGCCGATTTAACCAAAGGCTTGATGATTAGTACCTTTCATTCGCTTGGTGTGCGTATGCTGCGCGAAGAGGCTTTACATATCGGCTTAAAACCGCAGTTTTCTATACTTGATTCACAAGACGCATTAGCTATTATTCAAGATATTGTTGCCACCACCGACAAAGGTCGTTTACGAAACATTCAACAAACCATTTCTTTGTGGAAAAACCAACTCGTCGGTGCTGATGCCGCAGCGCGTCTAGTCAAAACGGAAAATGAGCGTGAAGCGGCTACGGTGTTTGCCAGTTACAGCGCTACCTTGACAGCTTACCAAGCAGTAGATTTCGATGATTTGATTATGTTGCCTGCATTGCTGTTGCGCACCAACGATGACGTACGTGAAAAATGGCAAAACCGGGTGCGTTACCTATTAGTCGATGAATACCAAGACACGAATGTGTGTCAGTATGAGTTGGTGCGCCAATTAACGGGTGCGCGGGCTATGTTCACGGCTGTGGGCGACGATGACCAAGCCATTTATGCTTGGCGTGGTGCCACCATTGAAAATTTAGCGAAGTTACAAACTGATTATGACTCGTTACGTTTAATCAAGCTTGAGCAAAACTACCGATCTAGTCAAACGATTTTGGCCGCTGCCAACCAAGTGATTGGCCATAACCCCAAAGCCTTTAATAAAAAACTGTGGTCAGAACACGGCACAGGTGAGGCCATTAGTGTGACGGCTTTTGATGATGATGCACAAGAATCGCAATCAGTTGCCATGCGAATATCAGCAGCCCGTTTTGAGAAACAGTCGCACTGGCGAGACTTTGCAATTTTGTATCGCGGAAATCATCAGGCCCGTATATTTGAACAAACGCTCAGGCAGTTAAATATTCCTTACACCCTATCGGGTGGCCAAAGTTTCTTTGATAAAACAGAAGTTCGCGATGTCATGTCTTACCTTCGACTTATCGCTAATGATAATGATGACCCCGCATTCATTCGAGCTGTCACAACGCCTAGGCGCGGTGTTGGTCAATCAACCCTGCATGCTCTAGGCACGTATGCGGGGGGGCGCCAGATTAGTTTAATGGCTGCTACATTTGAAGAGGGTGTATCGGTTCATATACCTGACCGTCAACTGGAACCGTTACGAACCTTTGCAACCTATATTCAACGTTTGCAATGGCGTGCCGAACATGAAAAGGGTGAGCAAGCGGGTTTGTTACTCGACGATTTGCTCAAAACGATTGGTTACGAAGCCTACTTGTTTGACGCCAACGACGAACGCGCTGCCCAGGCGCGTTGGCAAAATGTGCTCGATTTGCGTGATTGGTTGAAAAAAAAGGCCACTGATGCGGACATGTCGTTGCTCGATTTGGTGCAACATATCGCCTTGGTCACGATGCTTGAACGCAACGAAGACGAAACGCCCGACGCCGTCAAACTGTCTACCTTGCATGCTGCCAAGGGCTTAGAATTTCCGCATGTATTTTTGGTAGGGGTAGAAGAAGGTCTGCTACCTCACCAAGGGCGCGAAGAAGACGAGTCGCTTGACTTAGATGTGGCGGCGCAACAAAAAATACAGCGTATTGAAGAAGAACGTCGACTGATGTATGTAGGTATTACCCGAGCGCAACGTAGCTTGCATTTAACGTGGTGCAAAAAACGTAAACGCGCACGCGAAGAGTTGGTGCGAGAGGTCTCAAGGTTTGTAAAGGAAATGGGTTTAAACGAACCGAACATTGAAGTCGATACGCACGCAACGTTAAGCCCTAAAGATCGCTTGGGCATGCTGAAAGCGTTGTTACAGCCAAAAAAATAGTGAGGGCCAGAGATGGCTGACTGATTAAGGGTGGTTTCTCACCCAACGCACGGCATCGATGACTTCAGAGGCGGTTAAACCGATTGGCCCGGTTCCCAGAGAAACACAATGGTCAGCCGCTTTACCATGCAACCAAACCCCCGCTAAAACGCTTTCTTGGGTTGTAAAGCCTTGTGCCAACAAGCTTACAATCACGCCACTAAGTACGTCGCCGCTACCGGCTGTAGCCAAACCAACATTGCCTGTCGTGTTTTGCCAGCAACTTAAGTCGGGGGCGCAAATGATAGTTTGGTGGCCCTTTAAAACCACCCACGCTTGATATATTTTGGCTAAGGCTTGCGCATGTGTCACGCGATCAGACTGAACTGTTTCAGTGTCACATTTTAATAAACGCGCCGCCTCTGTTGGGTGCGGCGTGATGACAACGGGTGCAACACCCCAAGTGGGCGCGATATGGCCAGAGGACAATGCATTGAGCGCGTCAGCGTCAACTACCATTGGAGCCGTGCCACGTTGTAGAAAAACCTGTTTTAAAGCATTCAGTGCAAAAGGTGATTCGCCTAGGCCGCAACCCACCGCCCAAGCAGAGATGTTTGAGGCCATGCTGATTAATGATTGACAAGACCGCCACATCAGTTCGGGTTGTAAGGGGTCAAGAGAACACTGAGGATCGGTTTGAGCCAGCCCCACATAAATGCGACCGGCCCCTGCTTTTAGGGCAGAGCGTGCCGCCAATACGGCGGCACCTGTCATGCCTTCAGCCCCAGCTAAGATGCCGACGGAACCGAAAGAGCCTTTATTAGATTGGGGGTCGCGTGTTGCAAAGACTGCTTGAAAAGCATGTGAAGAGAGCGGAATCAGGGGCATGGTGGATATGTTAGCCCCTGATTTGAGAAGTAAGCCTTAAAACCAAGTAAGTTTTAAAGCCATTACTTTAAATTTGTAACCATATACTGAACCGCAGCGCGTATGTCAGCATCGCTGGCGGTTGATAAACCACCGCGTGCCGGCATAATGCCAACGCCTTTAATCGCTGAAGCCGTCATGCCGTCGATACCTTTGTCAAGGTACTTGCCCCAAGCCACTTTATCACCGAATTTTGGTGAACCTGCGACGCCTGCAGCGTGACAAGCTACACAGGCCTGGTTATATATTTTTTGACCCAAAGCCAGTTCGGCTGCGCTGGGGGCATCACTTGTTGAAACTGCTGCAGGTGCAGTCACGGCAGGGGTAGTTGCTGAAGCCATTGCAACGGGAGCGGCGACTGGCGCTGCAGCGGCCATGGGTTTAGCCGGTGCTAGTGCGGCAGCTTTAGGTGCCTCAGCAGGTGCAACCGGTTCGGCAAACTGACCGCCAGCGGCATTGGTCATGTAGACCACTGCCCGTGCAATTTCTAAGTTATCAAGCGTGGGGTTGCCACCTTTAGCGGGCATGGCCCCTTTGCCATTCACAACACTGGCTACCATGACATCTAAGCCGGTACCGATGGGTACGGCCCAAGCTACTTTGTCGCCAAACTTGTGCGCACCGGCCACACCAGCGGCATGGCAGCCCACACAGGCTGAGTTGTATGCTTGTTCACCTGTTTTAAGTACTTTAGGAGCGTTACTGTCAATAATGACGAGTTGGGCGACTGGGGAAATACGGGTAGCTGTCGCTTCAGGGCCAAACGCTTGTGACCCAGGGGCTGTACGCGTACCTGACGTTACCCAACTAACCAACATTAAAATGATGATAATGGGTATAACAAAAGACAAAACAATGGTGATGATCAGTTGTTTTGGTGTTTTGATTAGCGAAGAATGATCGTGCTCGAGTTCTTGCTCAGTCGTGTCTTTGGGGTTGCTCATGAACAAACCTTAGTTTTAGTGGCTTAAAAAATCTACATCATTATACTGTTATTGAACATATCGGGGTTTTTAGGGGCTTTGTTCAAAATGGAATTAAGGATCAGTCACCCACAAGATGACGTTTCACCCTTCATGCGTATAATATTATCCTTGGCGCCCGTAGTTCAATGGATAGAATAAGAGTTTCCGAAGCTCTCGATACAGGTTCGATTCCTGTCGGGCGCACCACACAAAAAGTACATTAATCTAAAAGGCGTTCTAATAACGCCGATCTCAACTTCTAGCTTTTCAATGAAAGTGCTGCGTTAAATTGTTGCACATACTCTTCAAATGACATGCTGTTTTGTGCTTCCAGGGCATTTTGGGTGTCAATTGAAGTTTGTCGTTGCATAGCCGCTTGATTTTGTTCCGCAGGTAGAAGGCCAGCAGACTTTAACGCTGACATATGAAAGCTACTTTGATTAAAAGCAAGGTTTTGAAAGCTAGTTTTGCTGGTTTGTAACACCTCGAGCAAACGAGCTGATGGCGTTAATTGTGGCTGATCTACTTTAACTTGTTGCAATGCTAAGGCATCAAGATAGCGCGTATCACCAGTCGACTCAGCTAATGCTTTGGCGCAGGGCTGCATTTGCGTCAGTAAATCGTGTGCCCAATCGGTTAAGGTAATAGACTGACCGGCACGCGAGAGCGTCAGGCCTGGCTTGCGGCCTTCATGAACGCTTCGCTTAAAGTTGTCAGCGCTTTCAGCGCAATGGCCATGATCATCAAAAAGAGGGCTGTCGTTAAGCGCACAATACAGTAGGAAAATATCAACAAAACGTGCTGTGTCATGGCTGATGCCGCAGGCTTCAAAAGGATCGATGTCTAGGCATCGCACCTCAACATATTGCACCCCTTGTTTAGCCAAAGCAGTAATTGGGCGTTCACCGCGTGCGGTTGTTCGTTTAGGGCGAATCGTTGAGTAAAACTCGTTTTCAATTTGCAATACGTTGCAATTAAGCTGGCCCCATTCACCATGCTGATGCGTACCCATTGCTTGATAAGCAGGCCATGGGGTGGTGACTGCATCGTATAGTCTGGCTAAAAAGGTATCGAGATGGTTGTAACAAAGCTTAAGAGCTGATTGTGCTTTGTTTTGATAACCCAAATCACTCATTCGTAGGCTGGTAGCAAAGGGTAAATATAAAGTGTTGGCATTGAGTTCGGGTAAGCCAACATCTCGCCCTCGCGTAAAGTTTGTTGATACAGCAGGCGAAGCCCCAAATAAATACATGAGCAACCAGTTGTAACGCATAAAATTACGAATCAGGGCTACATAACCCGCAGACTGTTGCGTTTTGGTATCAACAGGCGCTTGTGACTGATCTGCTAGGGCAACCCACAACGCATCATCAAAAGAAAAGTTGTAATGCACGCCTGCAATGCACTGCATCGTGCGGCCATAACGCAGAGCTAAACCACGGCGGTAAACGTGTTTGAGCATGCCGCTATTTGATTCACCGTACCAAGCAATCGGTATTTGATCGTCTTCAGGCAAGACGCAGGGCATCGATTGATTCCAGATGGTTTCGCTACCTAAACCGCCTGCTACCACACGGTGAATTTGATTCAGCTCGTTCATTAAGTCATCAACTTGGTGGTGCACGCCTGTGATGAGCTCTAGCAATGATTCAGAATAATCAGTCGTAATACGTGGGTGCGTAAGCGCGCGACCCAGTGAGTCTGGGTGCGGTGTTTGCGCCATCAAGCCACGCGAATCAACACGTAGCCCCTCTTTTTCAATGCCGCGACGACTGCACGCTAACAGTGAAGGCCGTGAGGCCAAAATAGCAAGTTTTTTTGAAACTAGATCTGACACCGTGTTTTCCTTAACAGTGGGCTTATACCCAGCAAGCCCGTAGATTGTACGGCAAGCAAAAGGTGTCCCAAATTCTCCGTATTTAAGGTTATAACTCTAGTTGACAACTTTTTTAGATTCATTTTTAGGCACGGTCATATATGTTTGCAACTCAAGTGTTATTTTCCCGTAAATGGCTGCTTGTCGCGTTAATAGGCACCACCTTTTTACTATTAGGTTGCTCACCTGAATATAATTGGCGCGAATTTACAGTAGCAGATGGCCGCGCGCGGGTGGCTTTTCCTGATCGGGTGCAAACTGAGACTCGTTCCCTTAAATTAGACGCTCAACCATTAGAGTTTTCATTAACGACTGCAGCGGTCAAGCAAAATTTGTTTGCTGTGGGGTATGCGCCTTTGCCTGCCACACTGACTCCGACTCAACAAACAGCTGTCGTAGAGGCTTTGTTGAAAAGTTTAGCGGCCAACTTAGGCGTTGCGCTGCCTGAAAAAGCCAGCCAAGGTGAGCCTTTCGTTTTAGAGTCACAAACTGTAAAACCCATGCGCATGGTGGCGCGCGTGGTGATTCATCGAGGTTACTTGTTGCAGTTCATTGCGACTGGCCCCCCTAATGAACTGTTAACGACGATAAGCGATGAGTTCATGCAGTCAGTCTCTCTAAGGTAAGCTCACCTAGAAACCCTAGCCGTATAGCTTGAGCAACAGCCGCTTGTCGACCATAAACATTCAATTTTCGGCAGGCGTTGAGTATATGGAAATTTACAGTTCGTTCGCTTAAGCTCAAGATAACACCAATTTCCCAACTGGTTTTACCTCTTGATACCCATTCTAAGCATTGCAATTCACGCCCAGATAGTGGGGTTGATGACATACGCACTTGTCCTCTTCATATAAATACTATTCGGAAAAGCAACAGTGTGCAGTAAATAGCCAGTTTTGGTTATACGCAGAATCCCTGTAATGAATGCCTAATGATCAGGGTGAACGCTTTATCGCTATGACTGGCAAGGACTTAGGTGCGTATCTGATAAAATATTTAAATATATTTTGGCGCTGATTTGCTTGATCGGCTTGCGGGCGCTACATAAAAACTGCTAAAGAGGTCAGTATGAAGAAAATTTCACCTACATCTGTTGGGGTCGTTCACACCCAGTTTATGCATTTTGATGAACCGCTCTTGCTTGAAAGTGGTCAGGTTTTGTCACAGTACGACTTGGCCGTTCAAACCTATGGCTCGCTCAATGCAGATCACAGCAATGCCGTTTTAATTTGCCATGCACTCAATGCATCGCATCATGTTGCGGGTGTGTCAGCTGATCATCCTGATGAAATGGGTTGGTGGGACAACATGGTTGGCCCAGGTAAGCCTGTCGATACGCGTATTTTTTTTGTGATTGGCGTGAACAATCTGGGTTCATGTTTTGGATCAACAGGGCCAGCTTCCATTAGTCCTGAAACAGGTCAGCCTTGGGGGGCTGCATTCCCTGTCGTGACGGTTGAAGACTGGGTGCATGCACAAGCTCGCTTGGCTGATCGATTGGGCATTGAACGCTTCGCGGCGGTTATGGGTGGTTCACTGGGTGGCATGCAAGCCATCAGTTGGGCCACTACTTGTCCAGATCGCGTGGCACACTGTGTTGCGGTTGCCAGCACCCCAAAATTATCAGCTCAAAATATTGGCTTTAATGAAGTCGCGCGGCGCGCTATCATCACTGACCCGGCTTTTCATGGCGGCGACTATTATGCGCACAATACTGTGCCAGAACATGGCTTGTCGGTGGCTCGCATGATTGGTCACATCACGTATTTGTCTGACGACGACATGGCTGAAAAGTTTGGGCGAACTCGACGTCAATCAAGCGCGAGTGACGCCTACCAATACGGGTACGGGGTTGAGTTTGAAGTTGAGTCGTATCTTCGCTACCAAGGTGAAAAGTTTTCTAAATATTTTGATGCCAACACTTACTTGTTGATCACTCGCGCACTCGATTATTTCGACCCAGCTCGTCATACCGGTGGTGATTTGGCGGTGGCCTTATCGTCTGCGAGTGCGTCGTTTCTGTTGGTGTCGTTTGCAACCGATTGGCGGTTCCCTCCAAGTCGGTCGCGTGAAATTGTTGAAGCACTGGTTAAAAATGAAACGCCAGTAACGTATGCAGAAATAGATGCGCCGCACGGTCATGATGCTTTTTTGCTCGATGATTCACGTTATCACGCTGTGATGAAGCACTATTTTGAAAACATTGCCAAGTCTTTGAACCTTGAGGTGTCTGTTCATGCTTATGCTGACCAGCAATTTTCTGCTCAAGGTACATCAAATCTAAACATGATAAATGAGGTGATACAAAGCGATGGCATTAAACAGGAAATAAGTGACTCACTGGTTCGCCAAGATTTATTAAAAATTGCAGAATGGATACCCCCAACCACTCGTGTGCTTGACTTGGGTTGCGGTGACGGTGCGTTGCTTGATTATTTGACCCGTCATCAAAACGTTCGAGGTGTCGGAGTCGAACTCAGCGACGAACGCGTGCAGTTATGTGTCGCCAAGAACGTACAGGTGGTGCAACAAAATTTAGAAAAAGGTTTGGAGTTGTTTGATGACCAACGTTTTGACACGGCGGTATTGTCGCAAACCTTGCAGTCTATGCACCACACAGAACATATTTTGCGCGAAATGGTGCGAGTTGCCAAAGTGGGCGTGGTGTCGTTCCCAAACTTTGGTTACTGGCCACATGGTTGGTCTTTGCTGAATGGGCGTATGCCTGTTACAGGACAGATGCCATACGCTTGGTATGACACGCCCAACATTCATTTGTGCACCTTAAAAGACTTTGAAGATTTGTGTCGCAAACTGCATTTGCGAATCATTGATCGTGTTACGTACAATCCTAGCAATGAAGTGAAATGGTTGGCGGGTTGGCGCTCAACATTGGCGCTTTACCGATTCACACTTGACCATTAGTAGGCTATTAAATGGGTGCTTGGAATTTATATTTTAATCGCCGTGTTGGCCCTTTATTGTTGTTGGGTTTTGCTAGTGGCTTGCCGCTAGCCCTTACGGGGGGAACCCTGCAGGCCTGGGCCACAGTTGAAAATATTTCATTGCAAGAAATTGGTTTTTTGACTTTGGTCGGCACGGCGTACACCTTAAAATTTTTATGGGCACCCTTGGTTGACCGCTATGTTCCGCCACTCTTCGGTAGGCGTCGGGGTTGGATGGCGCTCACTCAAGGCCTGTTGGGCTTAAGCTTGTTTCTGATGGGGTATCTGTCGCCGGCTAATAATTTGGCGTGGTTGGCCGCTGTGGCGGTATGTGTGGCGTTTTTTTCGGCGACACAAGATATTGCTTTTGATGCGTATCGTACAGATGTTTTACGCCCCAGCGAACGGGGTGCCGGTGCAGCATTTTCAGTGCTTGGGTATCGCTTAGCCATGTTGGTTTCAGGCGGTTTAGCGCTGGTTTTGGCAGATCAATGGTTAGGTTGGGGCAACATGTATCGCCTGATGGGTGGGTTAATGTTGTTGCTATTGTTAGCCACTTGGTTTGCCCCCGAGCCTGAACACCCCGGGCATGTGCCCAATTCGCTTCGAGAAGCCGTGGTTAAGCCTTTTAAAGAGTTTTTTCTGCGCCCCGAAGCGATCACGGTCTTGTTATTGATTGTTTTATACAAGCTCGGTGATGCGTTTGCCGGTGCCTTATCAACTACCTTTTTAATTCGAGGGGCTGGATTTAGCCCAACTGAGGTAGGTAGCGTGAATAAAATCATGGGGCTTATTGCAACCATCATCGGTGCTTTAATTGGTGGCAGTTTGCTTGAGCGTTTAGGTTTGTACCGCTCGCTGATGGTGTTCGGTGTTTTGCAAGGGGTTTCCAACTTAGGCTTTTGGTTGATTGCCATCGCGCCTCAGCAAATTAGTCTCATGGCGTTAGCCGTCGGTTTAGAAAATTTATGTGGGGGAATGGGTACCGCCGCGTTTGTTGCACTCTTGATGGCGCTTTGCCACAAAGACTTTTCGGCCACGCAGTTTGCTTTGTTATCGGCTATTTCAGCTGTCGGGCGAACTTATTTGGCCGGCCCCTTAACCCCCTTGGTGGTTGATGAACTGGGCTGGGCCAATTTTTTTCTGATTACGGTTTTGATTGCCGTACCCGGATTGCTATTATTGTTTTGGCGCAGAGCCGATATACAAAGGTTAGACAAATATTAAATTTCAAACTGATGGGATGGGTGTTATACAAGTTACGAAGGGCGCGATACAAGTTTTTTTAAAAAAGGTAGGCGCCCGGCGAGCCACTTTTCAATTTCAAGCACGACCAATAACACGATGCCTTGACTCAAAATGAATACCCAGTCTGCGACGGTAGCAGGTTTGAGTTCAAAAGCTTGGTTCAACCGGGGTGTGTAAGTCAATGCGAGTTGTAA
>CALBMZ010000044.1 GCA_937896225.1 uncultured Alcaligenaceae bacterium
GTTGCTGCAATCGCTGCTGGAGTTTTAAGAAACGCTCGCCTATCTGTCGTACAAATGTTTCAAGGTAAAAAAACTTTATTAAGTGTTGGCTTTTAGCAGTTCAATGTAAACGATATGAGGTGGTTACGAGCATTTTGTCTTATCGAGTGATGATTGGGTGGTTAGTAGATAGGCTTTCAATTTGAAATGCATTTCATCGATGTAAAGTCAAAAGTTTCTGACAAACCGCCTCTGTGACTTGCTCAGTTGTGGCCGAGCCACCCAAGTCACGGGTGTGCAAAACTGGGTTTGCTGTGACTTGTTCGATTGCGAGCATAAGCTGTTTAGAAGCCTCAATTTCACCTAAGTGTTCTAACATCATCACTACCGACCAAAAGGTACCGACTGGGTTAGCCAACCCTTTACCCATGATGTCAAAAGCTGAGCCATGAATGGGCTCAAACATTGACGGGTAGCGGCGCTCGGGGTCAATGTTGCCCGTCGGTGCAATACCCAAACTGCCAGCTAAAGCTGCGGCCAAGTCACTCAAAATGTCTGCATGTAGATTTGTCGCAACAATAGTGTCAAGTGTTTTGGGGTAATTGACCATGCGTGCGGTTGCTGCATCTACAAGTTCTTTGTCACAGGTTACCTCTGGAAACTCTTTTGCAATTTCAAGCGCAATGTCATCCCACATGACCATGGCGTGGCGTTGTGCGTTACTTTTGGTGATAACGGTTAAAAGTTTACGAGGCCTAGATTGGGCGAGTTTAAAGGCATAGCGCATGATGCGCTCAACCCCAACACGCGTCATCATCGACACATCTGTAGCAACTTCAATGGGGTGGCCTTGATGAACACGCCCGCCAACGCCGGCGTATTCACCTTCAGAGTTTTCTCGAACAATGACCCAATTTAAATCATTTGGGCCGCAGCGCTTCAGAGGCCCATCAATACCCGGCAAAATACGTGTGGGGCGCACGTTAGCGTATTGATCAAAACCTTGGCAAATTTTTAGTCGCAAACCCCATAAAGTAATGTGATCTGGAATATTAGGGTCGCCTGCTGATCCAAACAAAATTGCATCTTTATGACGCAAACTGTCTAAACCGTTGTCGGGCATCATGATGCCATGTTCACGGTAATAATCACCACCCCAATCAAAATTTTCAAACTGGAATTGAAAATGCTGGCTTTGACCAGCTAATGCTTCAAGCACTGTTTGACCTGCAGGTATCACTTCTTTGCCGATGCCGTCACCGGGAATAGTTGCAATGGAATATGTTTTCATTAATGAATGAGGCCTTGTATGAATGCAGTGTGCATGAATCAAGCATTGGGCGCAACGGACGCGCCCTGAATATTATGCTTTTCAATTAAGTGGCTGACAAAACCCGAAGACTTTTGATGCTCAACAAAAGTTGACAAAAAATCAGCTGCAACGGAACCCTTGCTTGCGAAGGTACCCATAGCTTGTTGGATGACCATAAAACGACCAGGTAGTAATCGATGACCTGGAAAACGTTTTTGATCAGCTTCGAGCTGTTGCTTAACACCCGCAGCCACATCTAGTTTGTTTTCAACAAATACGTTGGTAACAGTTGGGGAAGAAGGGGCACGAACAATTTGTGCCTGTTTTAACGCTCGCGTTAAATACAAATCATAAGCACTGCCTTGACCAACGGTTACCTGCACACCATCTCGATCAACATCTTCGTTTGAATGAATAGGCGACTCATTTTTTACCATGTAGCAACCTTCAATTAAGACATAGGGTGCAGTAAAAAAAATGCCATCACTTCGATCGGGGTCAATTGCAAAAAAACCAATATCTGCCTGCTCTGCTCGCACGGCTTCAACAGACGCTTTGGCGGTATCAAGCACGATCAATTCAATTTCAACCTTTAATAAATCTGCAAAGCTGTTGGCTAAATCGACTGAAATACCAAAAGGTTCGCCCGTTTGAGGCTTTCTGTTAGCCAGTATTGGGTTTCCCATATTGATTGATGCCCTGAGTTGCCCAGTCGGTGCAAAAAGATTAATTAAATCTGCTGTGGCATGTAGGTTTTTCATATTAAGGTTTTAAAAGTTTCTGAATTTTTTGATGATTTTCAAGAGTTAGCATCAAATGACATCGCAAAAAATCTGCTGCTTTCTCTTGCTGACCCTGCTCGATTAAATCGAGAAGTTTAAGATGTTGCTTACTTTGTTCAAAATAACGATTACGATCTAGCATCGAACGGTATGATATAAGACGGCGCACTTGGTTAACTCGACGAACCGTTTCAATAAAAAATGGGTTGCCTGAAGCCTCAACAAGCGTTTCATGAAAGTGCACACCTCTTTCATGTATTTGATCAGCCGTGTCATTTTCAATACCACCCGCTAATAAGTGATGTTCAACTTCTCGACAACGTTGTAATGCTTGAGCCGACAAATGATAGTTGGGCTCGAGTAGTGCGGCCGGCTCGACTGCGATACGCAGCCTGTAGGTTTGCATAAGGCTGTCAGGGGAATTCAGCATGGGAAAGAATTGCCAACCATAACCAGGCTTTTTACTTACCCAACCTTCTCGAACAATACGTTGTAATACAGCTTTAAGCTGAGTGTGTCGCAGTTCATAGCGTTCACGCAAATAAGACTCGCTGACCGTCTGTGGCAATAAGCCTTTGAAACAATCGTCAGCCATTTTGAGATATGCTTGATCACTTGTTTTTGCTGGCATGATGATCGAAGACATGACCGAACCCCGTTCGATCTCAGAGCAGGCAATAAAATAACCTCGGTTACGCTCTTGCTTGAGAACCCCTTGTTTAGCTAGCCATATCAGTGCTCTATTAACCGGCGAGCGAGACACATTTAGGTGGTCAGCTAGCGTTTGTGCAGACAAATGGGCGCCTAAGGGCAGATGCTCTTGCTCTATTTTGTCAAGAATACGCTGCACGATCGGTTTGTTTTCACTCATTTGTAATGGCTAATTCTGATGACCTGAATGAATGGATTGTGCCAGAATTCTCGGCATCACACCGCCTACTTTTAATAGAGCAGATTCAAGCTGAGTTTCAACCGCCGATATCGTTTCTATTTCAAAAGGCGCTTGATCAGCAGGGTGAATGCGTACCAGAACCGGTTGACGTATACCCACCTCATTGCCTAATAACTGCAATTCGATTTGACATGTTCTGCCGATGGCCAATTGTTTAGGCCCCATATTGGGTGGCAATACTAACGGCAAAATACCCATGCCGATCAAGTTTGTACGGTGTATTCGCTCAAAGCTAAGAGCCAGTACC
Source organism: uncultured Alcaligenaceae bacterium (assembly GCA_937896225.1). Lineage (GTDB taxonomy): Bacteria > Pseudomonadota > Gammaproteobacteria > Burkholderiales > Burkholderiaceae_B > Algicoccus. The sequence continues at coordinate 3,273 of CALBMZ010000044.1, forward strand.
GCTCTAATGCCTAACAATCGCAAACTCTTAGCCGCCCAATCGCGCGACGAACCCATACCATAGCGTTCACCTGCAATGAGAACCGTTGGCATTTCTTCTTGTTCATAACGTTTGGCAACCTGCCAAATTGGCATGACGTCGCCACTCGGTTGATGAACGGTATGGCCTATGGGCACTGACGGACAAAGTAAGTTAACCAATGACTTATTGTAAAAAGCAGCCCTCATCATCACTTGCCAGTTACCTCGTCTGGATGCAAAAACATTGAGGCTGTTAATAGACTCGCCATTTTCAATCAGAAAGTCTGCCACAAAACTATCGGTTGGAATGGCGCTAGCAGGTGAAATATGGTCGGTGGTGACATCATCACCTACAACCAAAAGTGGGTACCCTTTAAAAGAACCCAATAAACTGCCTTGGTCTTGACCGGCAAAAGGCGGTCGGCGTAAGTTCGTCGAAGTTTCGTCCCACGGAAAACAAACACTAGTCGGGTATTCAAGGGCATTCCACATAGGACTCAAGCTAGCTTTTTGAAAGGCTAACTTAAAATCGTTCTGATCAAGGCCATGAGACAAAGCCGCTTCAATGGCCTCGTCAGTTGGCCAGACATCAGCTAGGTATACAGGTTCACCATATTGATCAAAACCCAATGGGTCTGTAAGCAAATTTAAATCAGCGCGACCAGCTAATGCTAACGCAACCACAAGCGCTGGTGACATAAGAAAACCAAGATTCAATTCAGGGTGAACACGACCTGGAAAATTACGATTTCCAGAAAGAATGGCTACCGGATACGCTGAACCCTCAGACAATACGTCTGTGATACTGGGCAAAAGCGAACCTGAGTTACCAATACAAGTGGCACAACCATAACCAACAATATGAAAACCCAGTGCTTCCAAATCATTCAGAACACCGGCTCGTTGCAAATAATGTTGAGCCGCAGGTGAACCAGGTGATAAAGATGTCTTGACCCAAAAGGGTGGCCGAAGCCCTTTTTTATTTGCATTTTGTGCCAACAACCCAGCGGCCATTAACAAACCAGGGTCAGAAGTATTGGTACAACTTGTTATCGCGGCGAGTGCGACAGGGAATTCGGGTAACACTTTATGAGTTGTATGCGGAAGGTTTAAAGCCTTTAGGGAGTCTGGCATTTGAAATAGAGGCAAAGCATCTTGAGGCCGCTTGGGGCCACTCACAGTCGGGCTAAGCTGATTAAGTTCAAGTGTTAATGTTTTTGTGAATGTGGGCGTGGCTAAGGGATCAAACCAAAAACCTTGATGAACACAATATTCTCGTACTAAATCGCAATGCGCTTGAGAACGACCCGTTGCTTGTAAATAAATAAGTGTCTGTTCATCTACTGGAAAAAAAGCAGTCGTAGCCCCATACTCAGGGGCCATGTTAGAGACTACCGCTCGTTGACCCAAGGTCAGACTTGACACACCTGGACCAAAAAACTCAACAAAAAAATCACCTAGTTTTAGATTTCGAATTTTTTGAGTTAACAGAAGAACCAAATCCGTTGCGGTTGAACCAACTGGCAATGCACCACTTAGATAAACCCCCAAAACATCTGGAATTCGAATCATCGCTGGCATGCCAAACATCACTGTTTGAGCTTCCAGCCCCCCTACCCCCCAGCCCAAGACCCCCATAGCGTTAATCATTGGTGTATGGCTATCGGTACCAATTAACGTATCAGGAATCAGTAAAGACTGCCCATTACACTTTTCTATACTCACCACGGTTGCAAGTTGCTCTAAGTTTATGGTGTGCATAATGCCCGTACCGGGCGGATGAATTTGGACCCCATGAAAAGCTTGTGCAGACCAGCGAAGAAATTGATAACGCTCTGTATTCGCTTGAATTTCAAGCTGAAGGTTGACCTCGTCGGCATTTGCATTGGCATGCGTTTTAACCGCCAAGGAATGATCAACCGAAATATCGATGGGTAATTTAGGGTTTAACAAAGCAGGGTTCAAGCCCGCTTCTCGCAAGACATCACGCATAGCGGCCATATCAACTAAGGCAGGCGTGCTGGTTGTGTCGTGCATCAAAATACGACGCGGCTGAAATTCAATTTCAGCCTCACTCGACCCACTATGAAGCCACTCGATGATGGCATGAATAGCCTGATCACGTTCAACACCCTGCATGCAACGGCTAACGTTTTCTAACAACAAACGCATCACTACCGGTAAATGTGAAAATTTCTCAGGAACAAGCCCCTTTAAATCAACAATTTGAAAATGTTGTTGGTCAATTATTAGCTCTGTTTTGGGAAACCAAGGGTTTATCATAGATTGAATTTTGCATTTTATTTGGTTAAAAAGCAATATATCATTATATTTATTGGCCAAGTCACACAAAAACTGACTCAAAAAAATTAACTTATCGTTCAAAGGAATGTCAGATTGAAGACTTTACTATTGGTTTTAGAGGGTGATGGCATAGGGCCCGAGATCAGCCAAGCCACTGTTGAATCACTTAAAAAAATCGACTCTTTATTAGGTTTAAATCTTGAGTTTGACTTTGCTGACATTGGCCTCAAAGCATACGAATCTTATGGATCGACGTTTCCAGAGTCTGTGCTTGCTCGAGCTCGGGCTGCCGATGGCGTCATTTTAGGCCCGGTATCACACAACCAATACCCTCCTGTTGATCAAGGCGGTATTAACCCGTCTGGCACCCTTCGGAAAAAACTTGATTTATTTGCCAATATTCGCCCTGCACGAACCCGTGGAGGGTTTAGTGCCAATAGTGCAAAAGCAGTAGATTTAGTCGTGATGCGTGAGAACACAGAAGGTTTTTATGCTGATCGCAATATGTTCGCAGGTAATGGTGAATTCATGCCTACGGCTGATGTGGCTTTGTCAGTTCGCAAAGTTACACGGCAGGCATCTTTACGAATTGCCCATGCAGCCTTTGAATTAGCTATGAAACGTCGGCGTCAAGTTGCTGTTGTGCATAAGGCCAATGTTTTGCGAGTCAGTGATGGTCTATTTCTTGAGTGCACCCGTGAGATTGCTTCTCATTTTCCTGAAGTCGATTGCCAAGAGTTCATTGTTGATGCCATGGCAGCATTACTTGTTCGCGATCCGAGTCGGTTTGATGTGATCGTCACGACCAACATGTTTGGTGACATCTTGTCAGATGAAGCGGCCGAGCTTTCGGGTAGCCTTGGTTTAGCGGCTTCTTTAAATGCGGGCACAGATCACGCGGTCGCTCAGGCACAACATGGCTCTGCACCTGACATAGCAGGACTTGGTATTGCTAACCCAGCTTCACTGATAGGCTCTGCAGCCATGCTTTTAGATTGGTTGTCACGGCGTGGCCGAGGTGAAGCTTTTGAGCGTGCTGGTGCCATCATTGAACAAGCGCTTGATCTGACGATTGCTTCCCCTGAGGGGCGAACCAAAGACATGGGCGGCACACTCGGCACCCAGGCCTTTACAACTCAGGTATGCCAACATATTGAAGGCTTGGTTAAATGAGTCGACCCGTATGGATACAAAAACTTGACGATGCACTAAGTCATATAGAGTCATGGCTCATTGGTGGTCTGGCCGTCATGGCTTTTGTGATCGGGTCGCTTCAGGTCATTCTGCGTTACGTTTTTAACACAGGGTTTTCTTGGTCTGAGGGTATCTTTGTGCTGCTCACCATCGCTGCCATGCTTGCAGCAGGGAGTCGCGCCGTTCGTGAAGACGCGCATGTTCGCATGGACTTACTTGCACAAAAATCACCACCAGCCATAAAAAAAGCCCTGACGCTCGCATCAATTTTAGTGACATTTGCCCTTTGTCTTTACTTTTGTATTGCCGGTTATACCTACGTTGTTTTTTCTTACGAAATGGAAACTATTTCGCCCGAAACTGGCATAGAAGAATGGCAATCTTGGTCGATTATTCCGTTAAGCATGATGGCTTTCAGTCTTCGTTATTTCATACTTTTTCTTGATGTTTGGAATGATCGACCCATCGTTCACCAAAAGGTAAGAGAATGACCGAGATAGCTTTATTAATGTGTTTTTTCGGGTTAATAATCTTAGGTGCCCCGATTGCTATTGCACTGGGTGGCTCAGTTATTGTGACCTCGTTGGTATTCTCTCCAATTCCCATTGAAATCATTGGCCAAAAGCTGTTCGCCAATCTTGACCACGTCACGCTGATGGCAGTACCTTTCTTCTTTTTTGCAGCGGCACTCATGGAGACAGGCGGCATGGTTCACCGACTCATTCAGCTTGCAAATGCAATGGTTGGTCATTGGCGAGGTGGATTGGGCCTAACAACTGTTGGAAGTTGCACACTCTTTGCAGCAATTTCGGGTTCAAGCCCAGCGACGGTTGCAGCCGTGGGGCGTATTCTTTACCCCTCTCTTATTAAAGAGGGTTATACCGCTCGATATGCATTGGGCGCCTTAGTGACATCTGGTTCAATCGGTATTTTGATTCCACCTAGCATTCCCATGATTATTTATGGCTTTGTGACCGAAACCTCGGTGATTCGGCTTTTTTTAGCAGGTGTCATTCCTGGCTTAATGTACGCATCTGGCTTGATGTTAATGGCCCGTTGGTTAGCTCGAGGGCAAACTCATGTCACAACCAAACGTTTGAGTTGGAGCCAGAGGTGGCCTGTCATTCGCAATGCATTACCCTCTTTGACCTTACCTTTATTTCTTCTCATTGGAATATATGGTCTACCCGCATTTGATTGGCACTTCTGGGCATATGAAGGTGGTGCGATTTTCACCCCCACTGAAGCAGCAATTATGGGCTGTTTACTGGCGTTTGTTGTCGGCAAGTGGTGGTATCGCGAACTAACGGTTCGTTCTGCAATTGCATCTGTGATTAAAACAGCACCCAGCGTAGGTATGATTTTTTTCATCACAACTAACGCTTTGTTGTTTGCTTTTTTTATCACGAAGATAGGTATTCCTCAAGCTGTTACTCAATACTTGTTAGATCTGAATCTTTCTAAAGAAACCTTTTTGATGATCACAAATATTTTGCTCACGATAGTTGGGTTTTTTTTAGAAGGTGTGCCAACCATACTCATGTTTGTACCCGTTTTGTTCCCTGCGGCCATGGCGCTAGGTGTTGACCCGGTTCATCTTGGAATAATTGTTGTTCTCAATATTGAGTTAGGTTTAGTGACCCCGCCCGTGGGTCTTAATCTATTTGTCGCTTCAGGCATATCGGGCAAACCCGTTGATGAAGTTTTTCGTGCCGCTTTACCTTGGATGGCCGTCACCCTAGTGATGCTTTTGTTAGTGACCTACATTCCAAGCTTAAGTCTTTACTTACCCAATTTACTGATGAATGGCTGACTGTTTTAAACCACCAAAGGAGCATTAATAAATGAAATTTAAACTAAAAAAACAAATCTGGGCACTTGCTATTTCTTCATCCTTACTCATCGCATCGGGCACGGCGATGGCAGCTGGCAAAATTGTGATTTCAAATGACAATAACGCCATGGGTGTTAAAGGTCAGACATTTGAAATCTTTAAAAAAGAATTAATGGCTCGCCTTCCCGGAACCAGCGTTGAATTAAGTCATGGTGGTACGTTGTTTGACCAAAAAACCCAAGTTCAAGGTTTACAGTTAGGTAGTGTCGATATTATTGCGCCCACTTCAGGCATCTATGCCAAGGTGACCCCACAACTGAACGCATTGACATTACCTTTTTTACTGACCACACCAGAACAAATTGATAAGGCACTGAAAGACCCCGTTGTTAGGGCTTCTTTCGTACCCAAAATGCAATCTAAAAATATTGAACCGATTGCCATTTGGATTAACGGTGCTCGTGAATTGAGCTATCGCGGTAGTAAAGCAATTTTGACCCCAGCAGATATGAAAGGCGTCAAAATTCGTGTACAAACCGTTCCTGCTGACATTGCAACCATGAAAGCATTGGGCGCAAATGTGGTAGCCATGTCTTGGTCTGAAGTGCCCACAGCTTTACAACAGGGCGTCATCGATGCAGTAGAACCAACAGCTAACGCTTTAGTCGGTGCTGGGCTTCAAGAAATCATTGATCAAATGACGCTGATTGACTATCAATACAGTTTCTACATCGTAGGTGCCAACAAAAAATGGTGGGATGCTATGCCTGCGGCAGAGAAAGCAAAGGTTCAGGAAGCGCTTGATATTGCAACAAACTGGAACTGGAAAAACACTTCACTTGAAAATGAAGCAGCTTTAAAGAAAGTGGCAGCTTTAGGCAAAAAAATCAATTTACTCACACCAGAACAACGTCAAGCTTGGCAAAAGGCAGCATCGCCAGTTTGGGAAGAATTTGGCACCAAGCTTGTTGGTAAAGATGTGATGATGAGACTTAAAGAAATTGGTGGCTTTAAGAATTAATCGCATCAAATCCGTAAAGCGCACCTGGGTTCTTAACAAGCACCTGGTGCGCTAAGTCTTGGTTAAACCAATCTTGAACAACCCAAGACAAAAGTCTTGCCGTATCAATCTCTCTATAGGGTTGAACGGCTGGGTTGTTACTAGCCTGCCCGTGATGCGAAGGTGTATGGGGCCAATCGCTGGCCCACACTAATCGATCTGCATTAACCACTGCAAGAGTTTTAGCCAAATGAGTCAAACGCTCATCAAATGCGTGATGACCAACCCGATAAGTGCCCGAAAGCTTGATCCATGTATTGCCATTTTCTAATAAGTGTAAGACACATTGAGATGCATCATCACTCAGACTATCAGGCGATAACCCCGCAAAATGATCAAACACAATAGGTACCGACAGCTTCAGAAGCTCAGCTTGCAAATTCAAAATAGTGTGCCTGCTTGCAAAAAGCTGAACATGCCAACCGTTTCGCTCGCACATCTGCTCGGCAAGAGAAAGGTTAGCTTTAATACCCGACAAGTCTTGATTTTGAGTACTTTGCAAATTGACTCGCAACCCTCTGACGCCGCTTTTATGCATACGATCAAGCTCAGCACCGCTAACAAGATGATCCAAAACAGCAACCGCTCGAGCGTCGAGCCCGGCTTCTTGAACATGCGCGACAGCATCAAGCGTGCAACGGTTATCTTGCCCAAAAATGCTTGGTTGCACCACAACCGCTCTGGAAAGGTTCAGTCGCCTCATCATATTAACCAAATCTTCAGAGGTGACATCCATCGGGGTATAGCTTCTAACAGGAACCAAAGGGTACTTAGCGGTTGGCCCAATCACATGAACGTGGCAGTCACACATTGCACCCATATTGAACGTATTTTTTTCGATCAGGTTATTCAATTAAAGCTCCGTCATTTTATGAATCAAAATACTTAATAGTTTAAGGAAAAGTATGACCCAAGGTACACATTGTTTATCAACTGAAGCGCTCACCGAACTAGCAGAGAAGGTTCTAATTAACTCAGGCTTAGATAAACTTGAAGCTCAGCATACAGCTGAAATTTTAGTATTGGCTGACTTATTTGGTTTATCGACTCACGGTGTTTCACGCTTAATTTCATATACCGATCGCATGAGAATCGGTGGCATTAACGTCAAAGCTAATATACAAATTGAAACACTTGCGCCTGCACTGATTCGAGTCGACGGTGATAATGGTTTAGGGCCCTTAGTGGGAGCACGAGCATTGCATGCGGCTATGCATGCTGCTCAACAGACAGGCGTTGCCCTGGCTTTTGTTCGAGGTTCAAACCACTTTGGTCCGGTGGCACCCTATTGCCATATCGCTGCACAAGCTGGCTTTGCAACGATGATTGCCAGCAACGCCACGCCTACCATCACGCCATGGGGGGGCAAGCAAACTCGTTTAGGTAATAACCCAATAGGTTTTGGTGTTCCGCGTCCGGGCAATGATGCCGTGGTGCTAGATATGGCTTTGAGCGTAGCGGCCAGAGCAAAAATTCGCGACTTGGCTAAGGCTAATCTTTCGATACCTGAAGGTTGGGCTACCAATGATCAAGGCCAACCCACCACCAATGCTGCAGAAGCTCTAAAAGGTTTCTTACTTCCTGTAGGAGGTCACAAAGGCTATGGTTTAGCTATTATGGTTGACTTGTTAACAGGTCTACTATCAGGTGCATCATACTTAACTAAAGTCAGTTCATGGCAAGATGCACCCGATATGCCACAAGACCTTGGGCATATCTTTTTGCTCATTAACACCAAACTTTTGGGCTCAACAGAGTGGTTAATTGAACGTATGAACAATTTTGCAGGTATCGTACATGACACTCAAGCAACAGATGCTAAGAACCCTGTTTTATTACCTGGCGAAAGAGAATATCAGCGCAAGAACGATCAGCAAATTCATGGCATAACCCTGCCTAAAGAGCTTTATCAGCAACTATTAACCATGACTAACGACAAAGGAAACGCATGAGTCTGACTAACCCTGCACCAGAATACCCCAAAGAGGCGGGTGGTTATCTAATTGATATTTTGATACACGGTTACCCAGGCCGCTCAGTTTGTCATGGCACATTAGGCTGGAGCACGATTGCTCTGCTTCGAGGTCACGGCCATGTGGCGTTGATTGATGTGGGTTCGTTTGGTGTGAGGCACATACTGCAACAAAAACTCAAAAATTTAGGCCTTAAACCTGAAGACGTGACTGATGTGATTTTGACGCATGCGCATTATGATCACATGATCAACTGGACAATGTTTTCCAATGCAAGCATACATATTTCTGGTTCAGAACTTGATTGGTCATTGACCGCACCATGGGGTAAGACCCCTGTGCCTGAACTATATGTGAAAGAATTGGCACAATGGAACACATTGAAGCGCATTGAACCTGGTCTGGAACTGCTTCCTGCATTGGTTGCGCATCATGCACCTGGCCATACCCCAGGACATTTAGTGTTTGTGCTCAAAGGCTTAACACGCGATATTATTTTTACGGGTGACGCCGCAAAAAATCGTGCAGAATTACTGTCGCATCGCGCAGACATGTCTCTCAATGAACAAGACAGCGCGGCAACCATAGCGCGTATTTGGGGCTTATGGGCTGAAAAGCCCGGTAGCATTTTAGTACCTGGGCATGATCTTCCAATGAATTTGCACGATGGTCAACCCGTATATTTAGGTGAGCGAGAGGCTGGCATTAAAGCTTGGTTTAGTACCGACTTAGAGAAAACAACAGAGTTCAGCATCGTGCTTGATCAATGCGTTAAAACATAAAAACTGACACTTGATCAATGTGTTAAAACACAAGGCATGGCTTTTTAGACGATTAGGCGATTAGGCGATTAGAAGATTAGACGATTATAAAAAATCATCTCTAATAATCGTCAATAAAAATTATCTCTATTAATCACCACTATTAATCACCACTATTAATCACTCAAACTTTAAAGGTAACGTTTTGACTCAACTTTCATTAAACCAAGCTAACCTAATCATTATTGAAGCCCTCAAAGCCGCTCGATCAGCAAACTACGAACCTATGAGCGTGATTGTGCTCGACGCATCGGGTCATATTATGGCTTTTAATCGCGAAGACGGTGCAAGCATGTTTCGATTTAACGTCGCTCAGGGTAAGGCTTGGGGGGCCATTGGTATGGGTTGCTCTAGCCGAGCGCTTGCTGAACGCGCAAAGGAAAACCCCAACTTTTTCGTCACTTTGGCGGCAACCGCAGACGGAAAATTTTTGCCTCAACCGGGTGCAGTCTTAATTAAAGACGCCAGCGGGAACATACTAGGGTCTGTGGGTGCAAGCGGCGGTACAGGTGACGAAGATGAGATCATTTGTACCGCAGGCGTTCTGGCGTGTGGCTTAACGACTGATTAAAACTAATTAATAGTCGTTAATTCTTACTAACACTGATTGACCGATATTCGCGACAAACTCCGCCGTTCAGAGCGGAAAGAATGTCAAGCTGATGACGACGTCAAACTGAACCATCTTTAATTAAGATGGTTCATTTAATCAGATGGTTTAACTTGCGCACGCAAGGTACGTACCTCTTCAACCAAATCAGCCACTAACGCCGCTAACTGCGGGTCAGCATCGTATTGGTGTTCAATGTTGGCGACTTGCTTGGCTCTGATAAGCATTTGGCTGGAAAAGAAGTATGTTCCGTCTCGCATGACAGCATGCAATATTTCTTGCTCAACGCGAGTATGCACCCATTGAGTCGTGACACAGCACAGACGAGCGACTTCTTCTGTTTGAAGCATTTCACCATCGATGACTTGAATATGCTCAACTACGATTTGTTGTTGAATGATTGACATGATTTCGCTCCTTCTATTTTAGATGTCTAACGCGCACGGGGTTCAAACCCGGGGTACGCTTGCGCCAATGCTTGCCAAGCTTGTTTTTGCTGTTCAGTCACTGCACTGGGTACAGCGATGCTTAATTTAAAGTAAAGGTCGCCTGCTGTGCCCTTTGAGTGATGCGCGGGAATACCTTTGCCACGCAGGCGCAGTTTACGACCCGCGACTGACCCTGCGGGAATGTTGACCGTAAGCATGCCTGCTGGTGTTTTAACTTCCACCTCGCCCCCTAAAGCCGCCTCCCAAGGCGAAACAAACACAGGCATGGTGACATCACGCCCAGAAACCACCAAGTCAACCGTTTGAGTAATATTGACGTGCATAAATAGGTCGCCAGCTTTACCGCCCCCAAAGCCTGGGCTGCCCTGACTTGATAAGCGAATCATTTGCCCTTGGGCCACACCCTTAGGTATTTTGACACTTAAGGTTCTAGTTTCGGGAATGGCTTGGCCCTGCTCATTTATTCGATAACTTGCTAACTGTAAGGTTCTTTCAGAACCCTCATAGGCCTGTTCTAAATCAAGCGAAATATCTACGTGTTGATCTTCGCCATTAAAAGCTTGACTACCCTGCCCGCTTTGATTTGACCGATAATTTGAGCGTTGTTGCGCGGCACGACCAAACATTTCCTCAAAAAACTCGCTATGGTCTTGAGTAAAGCCTGAGCCGCCTGATGCACCTGAAGCACCTGTACCACCAGCAGATCTTTCGTAACCTTGATTCCACCCAGGTGGAGGTCGGACATCGTCAGCGCTGCGAGCCCCTTGAGCCCAAGCTTGGTGACCCACTTGGTCGTAAGCTTTGCGTTTTTCAGGATCAGATAAAACGTTATTGGCTTCGTTCAGCGCAGTCATGCGCTCAGCCGCATCAGGTTCTTTACTGATATCTGGGTGATACTTACGGGCTAAACGCCTAAAGGTTTTTTTTAGCTCTTCAGCGGTAGCAGTTTTCTCAACACCAAGGGTTGCGTAGTAATC